>DTXE01000125.1 GCA_012962595.1 Syntrophaceae bacterium
CTTTTAAGAAGAGAATTCCTTTGAGGAATGGAAACGTATCTTCAGCTTTCATTATTCTCACAATATTGGGGTAAGCTTTTAAGAAGAGAATTCCTTTGAGGAATGGAAACCTAAATCCTATCCCAGCCGAGGCGGAAGGATTGACCGCTTTTAAGAAGAGAATTCCTTTGAGGGATCACTTAATTGACCTCTGCAGTTAATGGACTGCAGGTTTGGGTACCAAAAGCCATCTCTTGTTGAAAGGGATGGCTTTTTTATTTTTGGGTGAAAGAATTTTCCTGTAGTGGCTGTTACTTATATAGTGAGGTGAAAATAAAATGATATCGGCAAGAGTAAAGATATGTGGAATCAACTCGGAAGAAAATGCCAACTATCTCCTAAGGCTACTACAGGAGGCCTGGGAGCTTGAGGTTCAATACCTCCTCCGAATACCTCACGATGACCCAAAGGACGGACACAGAAAGTGGAAGGTGCAGGGAGAGAAACATTTTTTGTTTTCACTGAAAGAGTTTTCCTGTGGTCGCTGTTATCTATAGTAAAAGAAACTCAAGAGGGGGTAGAATAAATGAGAAACATTAATGTTATTTGGACAGTCCTTATCGGAGCATCATTGGCCCTTGCAGGGTGTGCCTCAACCGGTAAATTCCCTGAGCCAACGAAGAGGCCGGTAGAGATAGAATCTGTGGCTTATCGCATCGAATTCCCAAGGCCCTTAGTGGTCCTCCCTCACATACAAGTAGATGACCAAAATGATCCTAAGGAGATCGTGGAATTCGCTCTTATGCTCTACGAAAAGGGAAGGTTTAGGAACGCTGGAAAATTCTTTCTGGATGCTGTAGCACTTGATGAATCAAATTCCAAAGACAATCGCTTCAGGCTTGCCTGCTTATCCGCTGCGGCCACGTGCTTTTTAGAGGATAGTGATTTAGAAAATTTTCATCAGGTAATAGAAAGATTGAAAGGAGAGATGGATAGATTCCAGGCAGCCCGCATGGAAAATAAGGTAAACATACTGATCGCCATATCTGACAAGCTTAAGGGCGAGAGGGTGGATTTAAATCCAGATATACCCATCAATGTGAGGGATCTGTTTAGATAGTTCAAAAATAAAGGGAGATAGACATCATGAAAAGGATACTAACATTTTCAGTCATTTTGCTCCTGGCCATTCCAGTGGTTCAGTCGGATATAAGAGGCATCTGCGGAGGTACTGTCAAGGCAGAAGAACGTTCTGGCGAGATAATCAGGGAAATCATGAATAGAATAGACCATAGGATGGAGGATCTTGAGAAGAGGACTACATGGCTGGAGCAGGAAAAGGAAGACCTCATGAAGGATTTGAAGGAAAAGTATAATGCCTTCCAAAAGGAAAAGGATGAGGGCAAGAAGGAAAGTCTCAAAGTGGATATGTTGATTATTAACGCCAAGCTGAATAAGCAGGATATTCAGGAAGTAGAGGCATACCTTGAGACTATATCTGATCTGGTCCCTGACCTAAAACGGTTAAAGCAGGAGTTAAAGAGTGGTAGCAGTTTTTACGGCCTTGAGGAAGATTTTAACCTCTATCGAAGAAAGGTTGGAGGATTCATGACCAGGGCAGCGGGCATCCTGGCCAGGCTCAAGGATACCGCTCCACAAGAGGCCAGACGGGATATTGAAACCCTGGAAAATAACCTTATAGGCATTTTCAGGTGTTGGGACTCTTCCATCAATGACCCGTGGGTATCACTGGATCATATCGATAAGACCACCAAGGAACTGGAAGAGGCCTTTGCCCAATTGGTAGTGGTAAGGAGGCTCTTAGAGCAAGAAAACATTAACCTTAAGATAGAGAATTTTTGCGCCATAGCGAATCTTACCCTTATCAGGCTGGGGAAAGGGAAATTGGGTAGCGGTTCCTTTCTGGAAAGGCCAGTAAAGATGCGTGAGGGAATTGCAGAGAGGGCGGAGATCATGCGAAAGGTGAGGAGAGAACCTACTGCCTTCTCTGTGGGAGGAAGCAATCCTAAACGGCTTAGATCTGGTGGAGATGAGGATATCTTAAGGCGGATTCGAACCGGAAACTATGGGTGGTAGGCTAAAAACTACGGGAGGTAGATAAGATGAGGAAGGCAAAAACTATAATCATGCTATGGGCCTTATTAGCTATATGCCAAATGGCCTATGCAGACGATTTCTGTAAATCAGAATTTGTGAGGTCATGGGAACTGGATCGAGATGCAGCAGTGGTCAGATTGATAAAGCTCTGGCTGAGCAAGGCTCCGGAGGAGAGACTGAATCAGGAAATATTCACTATCACTCAGAAGGAGATACATATGGCCACCTGCTGTCCACCATTTGATATCGATGACTTCTATATCACCTATCTTAAAAACCCACAATCTGAAGACATTCCTCTTGTAGTGCTTAAAACCTATCTCATGAGAAATGGCATTGACCTTGATACCAAGGGATACTTTGCCGGGAAGACATTCTATGTGATCAGAAGGGGAGATTAGCATGAAACGAAAGACTGAGATGAGGAATGAAGGAGGCCACATATACCTAAGCCTAATAGTTAATACCCTGTCCTTTGTGGTGGTCTTTCTCCTGGGATTTGTGGGATATTACTGCCTTGAATATAAATGGGGATTGGTTCATCTGGCCATAGGACTGATATGGAGGCTTTCTCTGGCCCTTTATCATAAAATCGGGGCTGTGGTGGTAGGGCTTATACCTCTATCCATTTACCTGGCGGTGATGTCTATTTTGGTGGCTCTAGAACACTTAAGATTATTCAGTTTTAGAAAATCTCCCATTAAGAAGATGGACTTTGTTATAGAGATGGGCCCCATGCTGGGTGTCACTGGTACTATGATTTCCCTTTCTCGATCCATGTCTCATATTGACATGTCGCACGGGGTACAGGCCGCTATCCATGAGATGAGTGCACTGGTAGGTCAGGCCCTCAATTCATCGGTCTTAGGGGTATCGCTGGCCATTGCTGCCTATTTAATGAAATTCTTTATAAAAGAAAGGAGAGAGTGAGAGATGAGGCTCCCTACACCTTTTTTCGATGTATTTGCCTGCCTTATGGGGATATTCATGCTTTTTAATGTAATGACCGCTGCCTATTTTAATGAATCTCCAGAGAAGACACTGCCTCCTATGGATCTGGCTAGTGCTAAGGGTGGCAGCACCCCTGGACTGACCTGGGTAGAATCCTTGAACATCAGCATAAGGCCAGGGGAAGATGGCCATACATTACATTATTTTCTGGATAATAGGGAGACCACTCTTGAAGGGCTTCCAGAAAGATTGGCTGAACTCTCTCCAAAGGAGGTAGTCCTAAGGGTGGATAAAGGCATACCGCATGGAGAGGTCATCAAACTAATGGTAATCTGTGAGAGGCAAGGTGTGGGCAATATTTCATTTGCATATAAAGACTTAAAGTAAGGAGGATGGCATGCCTATATTTAAATCAAGGCTTACCATTGCCGGGGTGATGCTATTTTTAATCTTGGGGGCAATATCTATGATGTCCCTTTTGAATGACAAGAAAAAGGATCTCGGCACCCCAAAAACTTCTCAGGTAGCTAAAGCTGAAGATGGGCCGCAGACTAAACAAACCCATGGTCAAGAAGCCCGCCATGAGGCCCCTAAGACTCCGGAAGTGAAGGCCCAAAGTGAGCAACAAGTAGAGACTGAAAAGGTAACAGTTAAGGAAAATCAAGTGGTAAAGGAAGTAGTAAAACCCATTCTTAACCCACAGCCTCCAAAGGATGAGAAAAAATCGCAAACCATAAGGGTCATTACCCAAGAAGACATCAGGGAGATATATAAAAAGAGAATGGAGGCATTAAGATATTTGGAATAGGGGTATGGACTATGAAAAAAGGCAGGCTATCCCTGATGGCCCTGGGTTTGGGCTTTTTGGTCTCTTTCCTGGTCCATCAAGGCTTATGGGAAGAAGTAAGGCCGGTTCACTCTCCTTTAGAACCAAAAGAGACAGAGCAACCGGTGGTAGATGAGAAGAAAACCAGGGTGGCCCTGAAGATGATCCAGGATATCCCTATGATCAGGAAAGACAATACTCCACCAAAGAGCAGAAGGAGCAGAAAGGCTATAGCTAAGAAGGTGAAGGTCTCTCAAGGTCTAATAAGTCAGGGAAGACAGATGATTGGGAATCAGGGGGAGATGATAGGAGGGTTTCCGGAGGTTATAGCAAGATATCGGAAGACACTGGGTTTTTCCCAGTACTTTCGCTCCATCAATCAGATTGGAGGCAGATTTTTCATTATGGATAAATGCCATAAAAGGTTAGTGGCTGAGATCAATTTCCACTCTGGACATTTAGAGCAAATCGGAAACCTAACCAATTTAAGCCCCAGATCCAGGGAGATCACGGGAGAATCAGGAGTATCCAAATATATAGAGCTGGCTGAGTGCTATTATGGACCTTCTACATATTCTATGGTGCTTTTGCTACCCTTAAACGTGGATTACTTTTTGGTTGCAGGGCTGGAGGACTCTTTAAAAGAGGAGGGGTTATCCAACAGAGATTTTGTGTGCTTTAACGGCATATATAAAAAGCAGGGAGAGGACCTTATCCTGGAAATTATTTCAGGGAAACTGAAAAACGGTCAAACCAGAAGGATGAAGGTCAGCTTCAATTTGAGTGAGCTCTCAAAGATATAGTTACGGAGGTAAAACATGATTAGGGCAATATTGATGTTAATTCTGATTGTTTTGGGCATTCTCTATATTCCTGAAGGTATTAAGAGGGACCTTAGGGAGACTATCTACCAGAGTTACCTGGTGGTTAAAGACCTTATGGCCACTGATCCGCAAGAGAGAAAAGGCACCTCTAATACCGATAGCTTAGAGAACAGTCCTTTTAAGAAACTGGTGGAGAGAGATTTTTTTGAGGATGGAGCCCATTTTCAAACACAGGAAGCAAGGCAAAAGGATGATTATCAAGACTTCATGAAGTTCTATAAAGAAATGAGCCATAAGCTGTCCTATGTAACGGAGATTCTGGAAGGTACCCATGATAAGGAGTAATGTATTTATAGTTGTAACTATAGCCGTTATTGCCATTAATTCCTCGGTACATGCTGATTACTATGGTGACCTGCGGCAATTTTACATCACCAAGTTATTTGCTATTGAGACCAGGATAAGTATCCTGAAGAACCACAATAATAGGAATAAGAGACAGGATCAGGAACTGATTAATCTAAGAGAGGATAAATCCATTATTGAAAGGAGATTAGATGCCTGTTCATATTATTATGAAAGGTCTGGTTCTTGGGGTGTGGAGCGATCCCATACAGCGAAGGAAGAAATTGATAGGATTATCCAGAAAAAAGCCAGAAAATACGGTATCAACCCCAATTTCATCAAGGCCTTGGTTAAATGTGAGTCTGACTATAATACCTATGCCCGGTCAAGGAAAGGTGCCATGGGTTTGACCCAGTTGATGCCTAAAACCTGCAAGGACATGGGGGTTAAAAATCCATGGTCTCCTGCAGAAAACATAGAAGGTGGGATCAGGTATATAACCCTGCTTTTAAAAGAATTTAAGGATGCCAGAAAGGCCCTTCAGGCCTATAATTGTGGCCCTGAAGTCTTGCGGCGGGGAAAGACAATCCCTTTAGAAAGTGAGAGATTTGCAAATGCCGTCTTAGCACATTTTAAGAGGCTTAACTCTGAGAGGTAAAAAATGGGTACAGTTAAAAAAATATTCATAATGGTAGGGATAGTCTGTCTTGCCCTGGTTGTAGCAAGGTACAGGGAAGAAGGCAAAGAGCTGCGCAAAAGTGAGAAACTCATCCTTCAAACACAAAGGTACCTACAAGAACTTAATGTCTTTCTCCAAAAAATAGCTGAAATGAATAAGGACCTCAGTGCTATATTTTACAGAAGCCTTAAAGAAAAAGAACCTGATTCAAAACAATTTAATACCCAATTGAATGATATCTATCTGGAGCTAAAAACACAGAAGATCAAGCTGGAAAAGGTTCTGATAGGCTTGGAGAAATCTGGTAGGCATAGCAACTGGTGGTTGGTCAAATCCCATAAAGATAGATGCCCCCTAAATCAGTTATCAATTGACTTCTATAAACAGGGCCTGGAAACCCTTAACCATCAATTGGCAGATGCGGTTAAAGCGATTAAAGAATATCTGGCATTCTGGCCTAATTTTGGGGTGGGAATGAATAAGTCTGCTGTTCAATTACCAAACAAAAGGACTCATAAGCCAAGAGCATCATGATGAAAATGATAGGAAAGGCATTTAGATTTTTGACTGCCCTTTTACTTGGTTTTTCTATTGCAACTGAATTGGGTTGGATAGAGATACTCCATCCCAGGTTAGAGCAATTTCATCAACTCATTCTAAAGATGGTAACAATGCTCATCTATTTATTTTTCCCATAAGTACTGGTTGGAGCGACTTAAATAGGGTTGCAGATTTCCATCAAAAGGTATATGTACCATAGATGCCCAAGTTGCGGACAGTGTTTTTAGAGTAAGAAAGTATGCATGTGCGTATGCTGAAAGGGCAGGAAAAAGAAGTATTTGATCTGGCAATTATAGGGGGTCTGGTTCTCACCATAGCTCCTTACCATGAATTTATAGAGAGCGGTTTAATCCTCATAAAAGAAGGAACTATTATGGATATAACCAAAAGGGAGCTGATTCCAAATACTTCCGTGGCTAGAGATACCATAACCGCTGAAGGTTGCCTGATCATGCCTGGCCTTATCAATACTCATACCCATGCCCCTATGAGCCTGTTTAGAGGTATGGCGGATGACCTCCCTCTCATGAAATGGCTCAAGGACTATATATTTCCGGCTGAGGCCAAATTGACAGAAGACATGGTTTACTGGGGAACGTTACTTTCCTGCGGCGAGATGATTCTATCCGGAACTACTACATTTTGCGACGGATATTTTCTAGAAGATCAGGTAGCCAAGGCAGTGAAGGACTCAGGTATGCGTGCAGTATTGGCTCAAGGAGTGATCGACCTACCTGCACCCGGAATTGATGATCCCAAAAAAAATATCAAACATCTAGAAAAATTTATACAAACATGGAAGGATACATCCGCACTTATTACACCTGCGGCCTTTTGTCATTCACCCTACACCTGTTCAGAAAATACACTAAGGGATGCCAAGGATATTACCAGAAGATACAATGTTCCTTTTCTTATACATCTTTCGGAGACAGAGGAAGAGGTTCATAACTTGTGGAAGAGATATAAAAAGAGAGCCACCCATTATCTTAGGGATTTGAATGTGCTTGATAGAGATACATTGGCTGTACACTGTATATGGTTAGATGAGGATGAGCTTGATGTACTCAAAGAATATGAGGTAAAGGTCTCCCACAACCCTGAAAGCAATATGAAGCTTGGATGTGGTGTAGCCCCCGTGCCTGAAATGCTTCAAAGAGGGATTATTGTAGGACTAGGTTCTGATGGGGCTGCTAGTAACAATAATCTAGACATGTTCCAGGAGATGGATACCGCAGCAAAACTCCATAAGGTTACAAAAATGGACCCTACCGTACTTGATGCCAAATCGGTGGTGGAAATGGCTACTATAAAGGGGGCTATGGCTCTGAATCTTGAGGGAATTATAGGCTCTCTGGAAAAGGGCAAGAGGGCAGATTTAATCATAATAGACATGCAAAAACCCCACCTAACACCGTGCTATAATCCTTACTCTCACATAGTATATGCAGCCAAGTGCTCAGATGTCCGCCACGTGATTATAGATGGAAAGGTGGTCATGAAAGATAGGAAGTTATTGACCATAGACATAGAACAGGTTATGGGCAAAGTAAGGGCCATGAGATATATGGATTAACACGCATGGATGAACGTAAGCTAAAGGCCTTATTGGGAGCCATAAAAGAAGGCAAGATGGGCATCGATGAGGCGCTTCAGCACTTAAGAACACTCCCCTTTGAAGGTATTGATTTTGCTCACATAGATCACCACAGAGGCTTACGCCAAGGTTTTCCCGAGGTTATTTTCGGTGAGGGCAAGAGTGCTGAGCAGATAGCGGAAATTATAGAAAAGATGGCTAAACATGGTGATAATATCTTGGCAACCCGTATTAGCCCTGAGAAGGCCTCACATATTAAAAAGACCTTCTCTAAGATAAAATACTATCCTACCTCCAGAGTCCTCACCTTTACCAAACGCAAGATCAAGATAGTGGGTAAGGGAACCATCTTGGTTATATCGGCGGGCACCTCAGATATACCCGTGGCAGAAGAAGCCCTGATTACTGCACAGATGATGGGAAATAAGACCCACTATATGTACGATGTGGGGGTGGCTGGGATACATCGTCTGCTTCACCATAAAGACAAGGTTCTCTCTGCCTCTGTTCTCATTGTGGTTGCCGGGATGGAGGGTGCTCTCCCCAGTGTGGTCTCAGGCATGGTAGATAAACCTGTCATAGCGGTTCCCACCAGTGTAGGATATGGAAGTAGCTTTGGGGGACTGGCTGCTTTACTAACTATGCTTAATACCTGCGCATCTGGAGTGGCAGTGGTTAATATAGATAATGGCTTTGGCGCAGGCTATATAGCCAGTTTGATAAATAGGGTATAGCGCTGGGCGGAGAGCAAGTATACCTACTGATTCCTAGCTTTCTTAGCCAACTTCTTCAAATAGGGAACAGTTTCGATAAGAAACTCCTCTGGCTGGCAGGGGAATATGGAGTTATTATGGAAAAGGGGGTCGTGCTCAAGATCAAAGCGAGAGGTGCGGATTGCTTCTGGCCACAAGTCAGTACCGGGTATGGGGGAGTATTCTGCAAGTCTTGGTACCACACCAAAGCCTTGCACATAGCGAATGGATTCCTCAATCTCACTCTTTGTTTGACCCGGTAGTCCTACCAGCAGATACACACCTATATCCTTCCCTTCAAATCCTGCCTCTTTAAGATTATGTATAGCCTCAGCAAAATCCCCCTCTCCTACCTTTCTATCCATAATCTCATGGAATCTAGAATTTTGTGCCTCAAGACCTAATCTTATAGTCTTGAAACCCGCCTTATAAAGTAGATGTGCCACATCCTTAGAAATCTCTCTAACATGGAGTCCATTGGGGGTATGGAAGTTGACTCTGATTTTTCTTTCAATGACGGCGTGTAATAAAGGGATTATGTGATCTTGGGCATTTACCAGAAGGGCATCATCGTAAAATGCCACCTCCTTAACTCCCAATCGCTTTACCCAGTATTCTATCTCATCTGCCACCTTTGAAGGATTTCTCCGTCTAAATGTAGAATTAAGTTCATGCGATGCACAATATCTGCAATGATAAGGACACCCCCTAGATGTCAGAATACATATGTATTTTAGGTTGCTCAGGAGATCAAATGCGGGATAAGGGTATGAATCCAGATTTCCTTTATCGGGATAATATCTTATGGTATGGCCTGTAAGCTCGCTCACTATATCCAATACCTTATCCTCCCCCTCACCTGGAATGACATAATCAGCCCCTGAGTAAGCCTTTGCATGGTTATAGCAAAGAGTGGCATAGATACCTCCCAAGATTATGGGGGTTTTAGGATAGATTTTTCTGGCTATTCTTATGGCTTCAAATACCCCGGGATACCAGTAGGTCATAAGTGATGTTATAAGGATAGCATCAGGGGTGGGTATTTTCCTTAGGTCTTCTTCCAATGCTTTTAAGGTAATTCCATATCGACTGTAACTTCTTGGAATGTCTTTTAATGAATAGGGCTTAGGAATTTTTTCCTTGTAAAATTTGCCGGTGCCAAAATTTCTCGTGAGAGGTTTTCTAAATTTTTGCATACCGGGATGATTCGTGGTAAGACAATCTATAAAATGAACTTTATACCCATTTTGTCTTAATATACTAGCGATGTATAAAAGACCTAAGGGCTTCGCCCAGAAATCATATGCGGCAAAGTCATATATCCAGGGGTTGATTAGTAATAGGTCGCTTTCCATGATAAAACTATATAATGGACTGAAGGGAAAATCAAATGACTATTGACTAATGACCCTTATAGAAGGGGGAGTCTTTATGCGAGTGGTGGTTCAGCGGGTTAGAAAGGCCAGTGTGTCTGTGAAAGGTCAGATAATAGGCTCTATAGGTAAGGGCCTACTGGTCCTTCTGGGTATCGGCAAAGAGGATACTCAAGATGATGCCCAATACCTAGCCAGGAAGATCGCAGAATTAAGAATCTTTGAGGGTGAAGATCGAAAGATGAATTTATCCCTTAAAGAGGTTAATGGTAAGGTTCTGGTTGTCTCCCAATTTACGCTTATGGGTGATTGTAGGAAGGGAAGAAGACCCTCTTTCGATGATGCTGCCAGTCCAGACACAGCCAATGCCTTATATGAGTATTTTATACTAAGGCTAAAAGAAAAGGGGGTTCATGTGGCAACTGGTAGATTTCAGGAATATATGGTGGTTGATCTGGTCAACGATGGACCGGTTACATTTATCCTTGATAGCAAAGGATTTTTTTAACGAGGTATCTGGTCATAAAATATCAATCAGTTCATATTCACGAAGTCCTCCAGGGGTTTGAATTTGAAAGACATCCCCTACTTCTCGCCCAATAAGGGCTTTACCCAAAGGTGAGGTCACAGACAAGCGGCCTTGTTTGACATCAGACTCATCAGGCCCTACCAATTGGTACTTTACCTGTTCACCGGTATCGAGATTTTCTACTAATACTGTACAGCCAAATACTACTTTAGTACCCGAAAACTTCTGTGATTCTATGATTTCCATCATGGACATTTTATGTTCCAGATCCCTAATTCGTCCCTCAATAAAGGATTGCCTTTCCTTGGCCGCATGAAATTCAGCATTTTCGGAAATATCACCATGGGCCCTAGCTTCTTCAATTGCTTTTATATTCTGTGGCCTCTCTACCTGTCTCAATTGCTCCAGCTCTTTTCTCAACCTTTCATAGCCTTCTCTAGTTATGGGAATACGATTCATCATCTACCCTTCCAAAGCTATTCAAAGTATTTTACTTTTTATCATAGATTCAGCAAAAATCAATGAAAAACATTTGATGAACTCAGAAATTTCTTGCTAATGGTATTAGTTTTTTAATAGTTCCAAGGCCTTTTTCATTACCAGGTCTACATCTATAGAGGCGAGACATTGTGAAGAATCGCATGAGACTAAAGTCCTCTTTGAACAAGGTGAGCAAGCTATATGGGAGGCCAAGATGCTAACATGAGGCCCTCTGGGGCCCCAAATCTCGGGATCGGTGGGGCCATATATAGCAATAGTGGGTACTGCAAGTGAGGCGGCCATGTGGGTAATACCCGAATCATTTCCTATGTAAATCCCACACCTCTCGATGATGGAAGCTACATGAGGTAAAGGAAGATTTTTAATTAAAATAGGATCTAAGGAGGAGATATGGAGAAGGAGTGTTTCCACAAAGCATTCATCAGCTGGGCCAGAGATGATAAGAAAGGTGGCCTCTAATTTTTGAGAAAGCCTGTATACAAGTCTCACAAATCTCTCCGGCATCCATACCTTCTTCTTCCCCCCGCTACCAGGGTGAATGGCAATTAGGGTTTTATCTCCTCTAATACCCACTTCTTTAAGAAATC
>DTXE01000126.1 GCA_012962595.1 Syntrophaceae bacterium
ATAGTCAAGAAAAATGGGATGTGTCCCTATTTTTGATACGCTATTTTTGATACGCTATTTTTGATACGAAGAATTCTCTTTGATCGAGACATTTAATTTGTCAATCGGGGAGGCACTACATGGGTTATAGTTGTCTGACAATTGCGGCGAATTCTTGGACTAGTTTCTTAGACAAAAGGAGTTTGGGGTTAAGTTCAAAGGCACGCTCAAAAAGCTGGGCCGCCATATGATAATTTTTGATTCTTTTGTGACATAGGCCCAAGCGACAAAGCATTCTTGGATTTTCTCTTTCCAACGGATCCAATTCAAAGGCCTTTTCAAAACACTCGATAGCCTCATGATATCGACCTATCCCTATATAGCTTCGGGCCATGATAAAATAGGGATTCATTTTGGTAGTTGGCCTGTTGAGCCTGCTTTTAGATATAGTTACCATAACAGCAGGCACTTTTAAGGAGGGATGGGTCACATCCGTTACTACAACCTCAAAATGACTGTCTGACAGAACTTGCACCGTTCTTTCTATCTCCTTTTTAAAATCCTTATGGGAATAACTGGGGAGTTTATTGAATTTGACCTTTATATTTTTGTTGGTCAGATATTTTGCTTCATCTAGGCTTTTGAAGCGTGGAAAGCAATAGGTAGGGCCTCCTTCTTTCTTCTGAATGCCCTCTCTGAAAAGCACCTGAGATCGGTGTTGGGCCACCTCGATAAGTGCACGTATTAGTGCATTATCCCTATTTAAATGAGTCCCAGCCGCATTATATATTCTTATGGTTTTAAGGGGACTATGTGTATCGTGTGCAAGTATCCCTACAGTAGGCACTCCAAGTCCTAAGGAAAAATCGTTAATGAACAACTCTATCCCTGCACTGTAAAACTTCGAAATTAGTTCTTTTGCGATAGGATTTTGGATTGAATTTACCTCTATTGATGGGGTGGTAATTTTTTCCTTCACCACAGATGATATGGAATGCCGCTCCAAGACTTCACAGATTCCTTGAAGGATTGCCTCCTCCAAGGAATTTCCTGCTGCAAAACCGGTAGTTCCATATATGTAAGTAAACCACCTGATGGGATATAGTATCTCTTTGTTTTTTGTAAGTGAAAAGGATTTTGTCCAGCATAGAGGGGTTTGTATTAGATCACCTATAATAGCCTGGTTGTCCTTATAATCTTTATCGAAAGGTAAAAGCAGATCGGTCAAGGAGCAGGTTTTACCCTGAAACTGAGAGTAGGGCGCAATCTTGAAATTACTCTCTTCTCTTAAGAAGCTCATGCAGCTTAATCTCTCTATAGCCTCCATAAGGGCACTTGCCTGAGCTTGTTCAGCGGTCACACCCTTCCCGAAGGAATCGGTTAACCCTAATTTTTGTTTTAAATCCTGATTGATTTGGCAAGTAAATGCAGGGATGCCAATTCTATCAAGGTTATCGATTCTAAAGACCTTCTCCACCACAGGCATCTCTATTTCATTCAGTCTCAGTGTGGCATTGCTTATGGTTTTCTCCGGAGGGACTACCTTGTCTTGGCCGAAGGTATAACCCTTAATGGAACTTCTTAAGCCTATTGAAGTAAAATGACCTTCCATCAAGTCTCAAAAATTAAGACGTCCCTTAGCCAAGAGCAAAGGGCTATGAACACGGGTTCTATGCTCTCAGCCCTTTGCTCTTGGCTCCTCTAAGTCTTTTATTTTTATAATCTGTGGCCTGCTTAACTAAGGCATCAGCCCACTCACCTGTTCCTAAAGCGTGGACATGGGAGTAAGTAGCGAGTACGTTCTTATAACATAAACCATCCCTTTTACCATCCAAACCATATCCCCGCTTAACACGGAAGACAAGAGAAATACCATCATCTCTCAAGTTAATGGCGTAGGAGTAGTGAAATTCATGTCCCTTTAAGATACATCCCACGGAAAAATAGGGATTCGATTTTTCCACCTCTAAAATAGTATATCCATGGCCCTGAGGCCGTTTCTGTAAGCCGAAGGTTACGGGAAATATCTCTGCCATGGGATAGGTTTTACCCTTCAAAACTAGAGCTTCTCCCAGATACATCAGGCCACCACATTCGGCATAGATAGGAAGTCCTGCATGGGCCGCCTCACGTATAGAATTTCGGAAACTAGTGTTTGCCGAGAGTAACTTTACATGGGTCTCAGGAAATCCTCCGCCAATATAAAGGGCATCGATCTCTGGCAATTCTTTATCCCTAAGGGAATTAATCTCTACCACTCTTGCACCTCGCCGGGTGAGCTCTTCTAAGTTTTCAGGATAATAAAATTGGAAGGCAGAATCTCTTATAACACCAATGTGTACTTGCCTTCTCTGCTTTTTGGGAAAATTTCTCTTCAGCCTCTCTGGAACCATTAGAGGCGGGGCATCGGTTGCAAGCTTCCATAACCTATCTAGTTTAAGGTATTTCTCTACCACTTCGGTCGCTATAGCCACAGCCTGGTTAGCGGATGGATGTTCTTGGGGCGGTACCAATCCTAAGTGTCTGCCTGGAAAGGTTACATTTTTTTGCCTAGGCAAAGCACCCAAGATAGGCAGGTTACAATAACGTTCTATAGAGGTCCGGATAATTGACTCATGCCGGTCTGTAGCCACCTGGTTTAAAATGACTCCCCTGATGGTCACCTCAGGATCAAAGAGCTTGCAGCCCAGTACTATGGCCGCTGCAGTTCGGGTAACCTTGGTGCAATCAACTACCAGCACCACCGGTGCCTTAAGCAACTTAGCAAGCTCGGCGGTACTGACACTTCCATCAAGGTCCAGACCATCATAAAGGCCTCTGTTACCTTCTACCAGTGCTAGTTGAGCCCCCTGGGTATGGTGCAAAAAAGAGTAAAGTATCTGTTCTCTCTCCATCAAAAAGAGGTCCAAATTGTAACAGGGATGATTAGCCGCCAATGCTAGCCAACCCATATCAATGTAATCTGGCCCCTTTTTAAAGGGCATCACCTCCCATCCCCGCTTTTGCAGAGCCCTTATCAGACCAACACTAATAACGGTTTTTCCAGAATCTCCACTCAGGCCAGCTATAATTATCCGGGAACAGGAACCCCTCATTTTATTCAGTTCGTACCTCATATGAAATTTGAACTCATGTATTATTGATTTAGTTAAAGACTTCGTCAATGAAAATGTTTATCCGGATGGATTCTCAACTTGAGAAGTCAGGCTTACCTATGTTAAAGGTTACAGGAAATTGAGAAAGAGGATGCCTTCATGTAGGGCCATGAGGAAACCACAAACAGGCAGGATACAGGATACGAATAAATTCGAAATCCGAAACAAATCCGAATTTTCAAATTTCTCAATGTTCCAGCTAAAGACCAGTCAATTTGTTTTGAATTTCCTGCCTCGTATTTCGGATTTGTTTCAGCTGCCATTCCGATACCAGAATTTAGGATTTATGAATTGGTTTTGGATGATCCCATGGATTTCATGAATTACGAGTTGAAGTATGTCAAGACCGAAGGTGGTCTCGGTTGGTTTTCTTGTTTACCGGCCAAAGATACACAGGTGATGGAAGCAGTCCAATATCTGCAAAACCATCCAAATGATGATTTTATGCATAAATATCTCCTGGACTTGCTGGGGGAATCTGATGAACATGAGCTCGAAAAATTAATAGATGAAGGAAAAAGGGGGAATTTCTTGCTATTAGCATCTACTTATGAAGCATCTGTGTTGTTCACAAAATTTCATTATCTACAAAAGAAATTTGAAGATGTAGATGTACCGAATTTAACCAATTATACCCCTTCCATTTATATAAAGTGGGCTCTGGACAAGAACTACCTCTCCCGCCGTTTTTGGATGAGAGTGTTTTCTGATAATATCTACGGCCACAGGCCCCTCCCTTCCTTGGAAGATATAGAGTTCCCTGTGCCACCATCCCTCAATTTGCAAAATGCTAGCGAGGCAGGAAAGAAAGTAGTTCATATAAGGGATGTATGGTCAAAATCCAGCAGAACATCTCTTAATACGGGGACTTCACTCAGAATTGTACCGCCAAAAGAGACGGTAAAGAAGGCACTGGATACTTTGGCAGCTCATAATGTGCTGACTGCATGGGAAACAAGGACGGAAAGTTCGCTTAGTCCTTATGGTCTAGAGAGAGTATGGAATGTGGATGTAAAGGTATCCATTGGAAGGAATAATTTGAGGCTTAGAGGTAGCCAGAAAAGTTATGGGAAGGGTCTCAAAATACATCAAGCTAGGGCTTCCTATTTGATGGAGACCGTGGAGAGATGTTCAGCCTTCTCAAGTTTTTGCCATGGCCAAGCCATTGGATACAAGAAAGAATTCAATTTGGTTAAATCAAGTTACACCGACCTAAGACATAAAGGGCTTAATGTATTAGACCCTAACACTATTGGCCTTGAAATCCCTTACGAAAATCAGGAGCTATATTGGATTGTTGCTGATCAGATGGATAAAAATGGCAGCCACAAAATTTATGTCCCGGCACAGTTTGTCTTTTTGTTCTGTAATCTTGATGAAATCAGTCTGACCACTGGAATAACATCAAACGGCTTGGCCTCAGGAAATACCATGGACGAGGCAAAATTGCATGCCTTATTAGAATATATAGAAAGAGATTCAGAAAAAATTGGGTTTTGGTCTCAAGAGCGGTGTTTTTTGTTAGAAACAGAGGAGCCCGCAGTCGGCGACATTTTAAGTAGTTGCAAGAAAAAGGGTATCCATATCCAATTTCTCGACATGACCCCTGACTTCGGGGTTCCATGTTACAAGGCCTTTGTAAAAACTATAACGGGAGGAATTTTAAAAGGTTGTGGAGCACATTTAGATGGAAAGATTGCAGCAGTCCGTGCGTTAACTGAGTTAGCATATCCATATCCTTACTGGTGTGGATCAATACCAGCTCCTAAGGAAATTAAGACAGCATATTACGAGGAGCTTCCAAACTATTCTTCAGGAAATGTAAGCCAGGATTTAGACACATTAGAGAGATTATTAATAATGAACAACTTTCATCCAATTTACGTGGACCTAACAAGGAAGGATTTAGATATACCTGTGGTAAAAGTAATAATACCTGGATTAGAGATGATGCCTGTATTGGATAGATTCTCTAACTTTAATGAGAGACTATTCATAAACTACTTAAAAACCTTAAAGTCAAAAAGGACAGGGGAAAAAGGTAATGTTTAGGAAGTCAGCAGAGCCTCCCAGATGTCCATTTTGTGGACAGCTAATTAATAGGCCTCGAGAGCTAAAGACCAGGAAACCTACTGAATTCCCAATGGGTTCTTGTAGTTGTGGTGCGGTTTATGCATATGATGTCACAGGACACAATGTTGGGGCAGCGATGGTTGAAGCACTGGTCTTCGCCTGTGATGGAGACTGGGATTTGGCTTGGAACCTTTTACCTGAAGAGGATTATCTGGATGCACGAATTGAAAACTACGATGAGATAACCCATCAGGTGATTCCAGGAAGATCTCTTGAAGGCAGGAATGTGTGGGGTGTACTCTTCTTTATCAGGCTTCATGAAGACATTCGGGAAGTAACTGATAAAGGAGTGCAGGCCAAATTGGCCGAGGCCATGCCCATTCCCTATCCGAACCTTCACAAGGTTGAACCACCTAAGGCATTTTCCAAAAAAGAGGTCCAAAGACTAGTAGAACAAAACAAAACTCATGAATTGATTGCCATGGCAGAGGAGGACACACGGGTTATCAGGGCCCTGCACCGCCTGCTCTATTCGGTAGATGAACTCATGCGTTGGCGGGCCATCGAAATGCTGGGTAGGGTTGCCGGGAAACTTGCCGACAGAGGACCAGGTCTTATCAGTGAACTATTACGTCGCTTATTTTCAGCAAGTAGTGACTCCGCTGCATCAAGCTGGGGTGCCTTAGAGGCTATCGGAGAGATAATAAGTAATAGACCAGACTTATTTGGAGAGTTTACCCGCCCATTACTTTCATTCTTACAAGATGAGACATCTCGTACCGGTGCCCTTTGGGCTGTGGGAAGAATAGGAGGGAAAAGGCCAGATTTGGTTAGATATGCCTTTCCGCATCTTTTGTCATCTCTGGATGATCCTAGAGCAGTTGTCCGTGGTTACGCTGTGTGGTCCCTTGGTGAAATAGGGAGGCAGGAGGCAAGGGACAAATTGGAAAGGCTTAAAAACGATAATCATGGCCTGAGAATATATGAGAAAGGAGAGTTAAAAGAAAAAACGGTTGGAGAAATAGCTATAGAAGCTCTAGAAAAACTTACCCACGCCACCCAAAACTAAATCTTAGAAACTCTCAAATCCCAAAATAAGATTGATCATACGTGACTTTTAATGCCGTGGATACCGGAACCAAGATACTGGATTTCTCTAAGGACAAAGAACCAACCCCTCTAAGTAAATCCTTAGATAGTTCAAAGAGCCGATTATGGATTAGATCCAGATTAATTGTGGGATACCTCACACCTTTTTGAAAGCCGGACTTTCCGCAGGTATGACCAACGCCACCTATAGCCGTAGGTATACCATATAATCTACATGTAATGGGTCTGTAAGGGTACAAGATGCATAGGCCCCTATCATTTAGGAGGGGACACCGTACCCTTTCTTCCGCCAACCCAAACATTACTGCTCCTTTATCCTTCACCTCTGTGGCATCTATTAAATTAAGTCTCTTTTTAATGTGCAGAATCCTTATATCTGCCTTTTCTGCCCTTCTGAGGACCACTCGCCTCTCTCTTCTCTTGATGAGCATGTTGAAATGGTAATTCA
>DTXE01000127.1 GCA_012962595.1 Syntrophaceae bacterium
CTTCTGCCCTTTTATCGATTCTGTCAAGTATTTCAGCCAGGAATTCCCTTGTTAGCCTACTCTCTTCTTTTATAACTTCCGTTACAGACTCCCTTGTTAGCCTGCTTTCTTCTCTGATAGACTCCCTTGTTAATCTACTCTGCTCTTTTAAGGCTTTACTGTTTATAATTGCATACAGAGTTAAGAATAATCCAAGGATAGTTCCCATTGTACCACCCAGTGTAATTATCTCCCAAAATTCCATAATCACCCCCATTAACTATCCAGGTGTATTTTTGTACCTTTGACCCAATTACTCCTCCTGCCCCATTATTCAAAAGGGTTTACTACCTTTATTTCTTTTATGTCTTTGAAATCATTAACATTTACCGTATAGATAGTGGGAATTCCCTGATTAAGCATAGTACCTACCAAAAGGATATCAAAAAATCTTTGACCTTGAATGTTATACTTATGCCCCAATTCAAGGGCTGTCTTTAGAGCTTCCTCCGTAAGATAAACTTTTGATATAAACCCGGCCTCCAAGTATTTTTTTACCTCTTCTCTTGCAACTTGGGGAAGCAAAGGCCTTTCCAGTCTTTTAGGATCTGTGATGACTGCATAAAATTCACAAAGATTTTGGACTGAAACACAAACCTTAAGTTCTCCTTTTTCAGCCTTTTCTCTCAGTGCCTTAGCTTTATTATTAAAGGGAGAAGCTCTATTGGCTGCATAAATCAGGATATTAGTATCAAGTAGAACCAGTTTTTGGATGCCCATTATAAATTTCTTCCCTCCTCATAGTGCCCTTTACTTTACCAAGGTCGTATTCTCCAAAAACAATCTTCTGATTTTCCTTAAGCCTCTTATATTCCCCGATTGGAAGAAAGACTGCCACTGGCCGTCCTCGTTTCTCTACGAGTATAGGCCCTTTAATTTCAACCTCTTTAACTAGTTTAGAGATTTGACTTCTTAATTTTGATAGCTTAATTGTCTCCATAACCTTACCCCTTTAATTGTCCAATTGAATTTTACTATATAAATCTAGGCTGTCAAGGACCAAATGTTATATCTCATGCTCAAATCTCAAGCCTTGGCCAGTACTTCCCTATGTCTTTCTTCTGCCCTTTTATCGATTCTGTCAAGTATTTCAGCCAGGAATTCCCTTGTTAGCCTACTCTCTTCTTTTATAACTTCCGTTACAGACTCCCTTGTTA
>DTXE01000128.1 GCA_012962595.1 Syntrophaceae bacterium
GGGCAGAAGAGGCTAACTGAAGAGCAGAAACATTTAACCGAGAGAGTCCAAAGTCTAACTGAAGGGCAGAAGCATTTAACCGAGACCGTACAACATTTAACCGAGAGAGTCCAAAGTTTAACTGAAGGGCAGAAGAGGCTAACTGACACAGTTGGTGGGCTAAAAGGTAGAGTGCTAGAGATTACCTACCGCGAAAAAATATATGGGTATTTTGGGCATCTCGTACGCAGACTGAAGGTAGTAGATTTGAGAAGAATAGAGGAGGTGTTAGATCGTACACTTACACCAAGTGAATTCAGGGAAGTTTTACGTCTTGATTTGCTTGCTAGCGGTAAATTGCGACAGTTAGCAGAAGCTCCTGAGATCTGGCTAGCGGTAGAAATTTCTGCCGTGGTAGACGTAACAGATGTAGAGCGAGCTTTGCATAGAGCAAGTTTGTTACGCAGAGCTGGATATCGAGCAGTGCCAGTTGCTGCTGGTGAGATTGCAACTAGAGGCGCGGAAAATGCTGCCCTTGATAAAAATGTGGTGCTTATCCTAGATGGACAGGAGAAGTTCTGGGAGCAAGCCTTGGAAGCATGGTTCCAAGTATAATCTCTAATACTCTAACCTTTACTCAATAATAGAGATCTGAAGGTTAGAAACTCTTAAAAACTCCTAATTCTATTCCCTTATTACAAAAATTGGTTATAGATGCCGCATTTTCAAAAAGCTTAGATGAATTTCTTAATTTCCAATTTTGTGAGCATAAACTATATATAGGGGTTCAGATATAATTATAATAAAAAAATATTATAAGATTTTGCATGTTATTGCACTTCTGAATTGACCTTCGGGGATGATAAGAAGAAGACATAATTAGCGGTCTGAACCGTAAGCTATCCTTTTTGGGAACCTAAAGTATATAGCCCCAGTGGCCAAGTGGTAAGGCGTTCGATTTGTAATCGAAAAATCGTTGGTTCAAATCCAACCTGGGGCTCTCTATGCATTTAGTAACCTTGGAAATCTGCAACTTGGAAAAAAATGAGGAAAAAGAATGGGATGATTATGTTTGTAAATCTAATAGTTCTACATTTTATCACATGATTGGCTGGAAAAAGGTAGTGGAAAAAACTTATGGACATAAACCTATTTACTTAATTGCAAAAGAAGATGGGGTGATAAAAGGAATATTACCTTTATTCTTAATGAAAAGCATGCTTTTTGGCACTAAATTGGTTTCTGTTCCTTTTGCACCTTATTGCGGAGTTTGCGCAGATTCTGAA
>DTXE01000129.1 GCA_012962595.1 Syntrophaceae bacterium
AGCCAAGGTCAAAGGAGTGTTCAACCTATACTTACTTGCCCATAATTTAAAGAAGATAGCTTCCTTTATTAGGAAGTGCCTTCTTGGGTTTCCTAATCTTATGCAACAGATGGTTTGGGGATGAATTCAAAGAACAATCAGGTTAACATAAACCATTTGGGGAAGAAGTAGAATCTTCTTCCCCAAAACCCGGGTCCAAAAACGCTGTGACTTCAAATTCCAGCATGAAGCTAAGATGTAGTTATCGGACAGAGTCAAAGTGATTATTACTGAGGTATGTCTATGAAAATCAAAGAGAGAGCAAATCGTTTTTATGACACATCCAGATACGGGTATCCACAGATTCGAGTATACCACAGGAAAGGATTTGGCAAGAAGAATCCACGGTATCTTTTAAAGTGTGGCTGTTGTGAAGAAAAGGTAGAAATATACGTGGTGTCTAATTGAAGGTCTTTGGGTTTACCTAGTTCTTTCCCTTCTTTGACAAGCTCTGGAATGCAGTTAGCGGCAAGTGAGCTTTGTCGTTACTTCAGGGTAGAGCCTACAAACCTGATAGGCAAGCAGGTGGAAGTCTTGTTCGGCGGTGTTATCCCCTCTTTTTAACTGCTCCCTTTTTAGTTCTCCATAGGTATACGATAGGAGTGGCCACAAAAACCGAGGAATATGTGCCCACCAAAACACCTATAACCAGTGCCAGGGCAAAATCATGGAGAACAACTCCACCCAGAAACAGTAAGGCTACTAAGACAAATAGGGTGGTTCCCGATGTTATAATGGTACGACTTAAAATCTCATTGATGCTTACATTCATAACCTCTGAAAGGGCAGTTTTGCTCCTCTTTGAGAGATTTTCCCTTATCCTGTCAAACACCACTACAGTATCATTGAGTGAGTAGCCTGCTAAGGTGAGCAAGGCGGTTACAGTAAGTAGGGTTATTTCTTTATTTAGTATATAGAATATACCCAATACTGCTAGTACATCATGGAAAGTAGCAATGGTAGCAGCCACCCCAAATTTGAAATCAAAACGCCAGGCAAGATAGATAACAACGCCTATCAGACTCATGGCAACGGCAATGATGGCAGCCTTTCTTAAGGCCTCACTTACCGAGGCACCAATCTCCGTCTTACTTTCCACAGTAAATGAGTTCTCCGGAAATTCCTTTGCAAATACTTCCGATATGGCATCAGCCATCTTTCCCACGGTAGCTTCTTCCTTTTTCATCTTTACAATCAAGACATTCTCACCAGTAACTTGCTGCAATTGGCAGCCGCCTAAGTCATTTTTTACCAAGGCACTTCTCACTTCATCCAGAGTGAGGGGTTTGGACATCCTATATTGAATCAATGTACCCCCAGAAAACTCGACCCCAAGATTGGCTCTACCTCTATAAATTTGGATAAAGGCTATGAGGCCCAATATCACCAGGGCCCCCGAGATGATGAAGGAATAGCGCCTGAGAGCTATAAAGTCAATGCGGGTCCGCTTAAAGATTTCCATAAAATTGAGACCCTTTAGTTTTCTTGTTAAACTCAGATAGTCGTAGAGGGCCCTTGTACCAAAGAGCACCGTAAATAGGTTGAGTAGGATACCTAGACTTAAGGTCACTGCAAAGCCCTTTATGGGGCCGGTCCCGAAAAGAAATAGAGCAAGGGCTGCTATTAAGGTTGTTACCTGAGAATCTACAATTGTCCAGAAGGCCTTGCTGTACCCTGCATCAATCCCCGATTTTATAGTTTTTCCAAACCTGAATTCTTCACGCATCCTCTCAAATATCAAGACATTAGAATCCACTGCCATGCCTACAGATAGGATAATACCTGCAATTCCCGGTAATGTCAGGGTTGCATGGGGAATGGAAAGGGCTCCCAGAAGAAGAATGACATTCAAAAGCATTGCGAAGTCAGCGATTATACCAGAAAGGCGGTAGTAAAGAACCATGAAACATATAACCAGAATGGCCCCAATTAATCCAGATTGGAATCCCTTACGTATGGAATCATGGCCCAAGGCAGGCCCCACGGTCACATTCTGTATGATATTAACCGGTGCGGGTAGAGAGCCGGTTCTCAGGACAATGGCCAAATCGTGAGCTTCCTCCTCAGTGAAAGAGCCGGTGATTTGAGCACGGCCTCCCGAAATCTTTTCCCTGATGGTGGGGGCTGAACGGACTGTAGAGTCCAGAATAATGGCCAAACGTTTACCCATATTTTCACCAGTAATTCTCTCGAATAGATGACTTCCTCTCTTAGTGAATTCTAGACTTACATAGGGTTCGTTAAACTGCCCGAAATTAACCCTTGCATCCTTGACCATATCTCCTGTCATAAGGGTCCTACTCTTAAGTAATATAGGGGTGGACCTTATAATGCCCGTCTGGTGATCCAGCTCTTTCTTAATTAAGATTTCATCACCAGGAGGTATCACATCCTTTAGGATGTTATTCAACTCCTCTATGCTATATCCTTTTGGCAATTTTCCGGAGGCAAGCGCCTCATCAATCAACTTTTTCAAGTCAAGTCTTGCCTCCTCATCCACCAGCTTAAATTCTAACTGGGCTGTCTGGCCGATTAACTTCATGGCACGTTCTGGATCTTTAATGCCTGGTAGTTGTATTACGATCTCATCCTCTCCTTGCCGGACAATAACTGGTTCTGTCACGCCGAACTGATCAATACGGTTACGGATAACCTCCAGGCTTTGAGCCACTGCATTCTTTTTGATAAACTCCACCTCTCTTTTTGTCAGTCTCAAGGTTACCACAGGGATATTTTTCTGCTTGGTAGTAGATACCACCTCTATATTAGGAAAGTCTTCAGCGATAATCCTAGTAAACCGCTTTGCCGTCTCTTCATTGGGCAGAGCATAGACTAAGTGACTGGTATCCTCCTCTTCAAGGCGCATTAAAGGGATACCCTCTTCAATCCAGGTTTCTTCTAGGTCTCGACCGGCCAGCTCCAGAGCATTTCTGACAGCGGCATCCACATCTACCTTTAGGATGAGGTGCATACCACCTTGTAAGTCAAGGCCTAGCCTAAAGCCTTCAGATGGGAAAAATCTCTTCCACCAAAATGGGAGGTCTTTATAAAATGAAGGTATGGCCAATAATATAGAAATTAGCAGCAATACCAAAATGAGTGTAAATTTCCACCTTAATGCCTTCAATGTTGGCCCCTTTCTATATGAACGTCACTGGTCATAGGGATATTTAATTTGCCAATAGCGAACCGCGAACAGCCAAATCCAGTGACAAATATTTCTTCATTAATATTCTCAAGGAGAAAATTAGATTTCATAACCATCTCACTCGTTATCATAATTATTCGTTATCCTAGCATCG
>DTXE01000130.1 GCA_012962595.1 Syntrophaceae bacterium
ACAGTAATAACACCTTCTTTTCCCACCTTATTCATGGCCTCAGCGATGATATTCCCAATAGTGGGATCATTGTTGGCAGAAATAGTTCCCACCTGGGCAATCTCCTTCTGATCCTTGGTGGGCTTACTCATTTTTTTAAGCTCCTCTACTGCCCTTTCAACTGCCTTTTCTATTCCCCTTTTTAGGGCCATGGGATTGGCCCCAGCAGCGGTTAATTTTGAACCTTCTTCATAAATGGACTGAGCTAATAGGGTGGCGGTAGTGGTGCCATCTCCAGCTACATCGCTTGTTTTACTAGCCACCTCCTTTACCATTTGGGCACCCATGTTCTCGAACTTATCCTTAAGTTCAATCTCTTTAGCTACCGTTACACCATCTTTGGTTACAGTGGGAGAGCCAAATGTCTTTTCAAGGATTACATTTCTCCCTTTAGGGCCTAGGGTCACCTTGACCGCATCAGATAGGATATTTACGCCCCTTAGAATGGATTCTCTGGCCCTGGTACTATATTTAATCTCTTTAGCTGCCATAAATTCCTCCTCCTTTCTGTTTTTCTATTCCTCAATGATTCCTAAGATATCGTCCTCCCTCATAATGAGATGCTCTTCGCCTTCAATTTTTATCTCAGTACCGGCATATTTCCCAAACAATATCCTGTCTCCCTTCTTTACATTCATGGAAACCTTGGTTCCACTTTCTAAGACCTTACCAGGCCCCACAGCAATAACCTCCCCTTCCATAGGCTTTTCCTTGGCAGTGTCGGGAATAATAATGCCTCCTTTGGTCTTCTCTTCCTCCTCCAAGCGTTTTACAATTACCCTGTCCTGTAGTGGTCGAATTTTCATCTTCATACATCCTCCTCCTTTCAGACAATAACAGAATTATAGGAACTTTTTAAAAAATCCTCACCTCCTTTACTTAGCTGTCTTCCATTTATTAGCACTCTATTTAATTGAGTGCCAAATTTTAGTTACCTGGGCTCACCCAAATCAAGTTGCATTTTCCAGGATTAAGCACCATATGATACAGCATTTTCCCAAAAAAGAGAATATATTTTTACAATCTAAATTTTTTTATTATTTTTTTAATTTTTCTCATTTTTTGGAAAGACTAGCTATAGTTCCTTGACAAAATAAAGGGTGCATTTTAATATGCGCAGGAATTTTTGGGTCTTAAAATTACACTGGGAGTTAGGATTTATAAATGAAGAAGATGGCTTATTGGTTATTGCTGGCCTGTGCCATTTCAATCTTACACTTGAGCGTCCAACCCTCGGCTGCAAATGAGTATGAAAAAGACCATTCAGGTTGGCTAGAGGAATTTGGCCTTTTAACTGGTTATGGAGGGGCTTCAATCGTGGGAGGGAACTATCAACTGGTGCTGTTCATGCCTCGATGGGGATTTGATATCAAGCCAGCGACGGAGAAAATGGGCCTTAAGCCACCAGGCCACCTGGAATTTGTGGTGGAACCGCTAGCAAATGTAGTTGTTTCACCCAATACCAATGCGGAGGTGGGCTGTTCATTTCTTTTGAAATATGGACTGGACCTGGCGCACCGCTTTTTAGTGTTTGCAGAAGGTGGACTGGGAATGCTTTATATGACCCAACATACCGTGGAGCAAGGCACCCAGTACAATTTTCTCCCCCAGGGAGGAGCAGGCGTTCAATATTTCTTTAATAAAAGATGGGCCCTCACGGGCTCATACCGGTTCCGCCATCTATCCAATGCGGGGATAAGTAGCCGCAATTCTGGGATTAATACCCACCTTGCCCTTGTGGGAATTTCCTTCTTTTATAAGTAAACCGCACCTCGCCCTGAAGGACAAGACACTCTCCATGGGTCTTTTTGACTGCGCCACTGCTCCCAGCCGATTTTGCTCAGAAAATGGGTTCTACTCAAAAGTCAGGAAACTCCGACATAAAGCTCCTTGACATCATCAATCATTTTATACGATTATTTGCTTCACAATGATTCTATGAGCATGAGCAGGAGGCTATATGAGGATCCTTCTTACCAATGACGATGGCATCTATGCAAAAGGCATGTACAGCCTTTATCTGGAACTGGTGGATAAACACCAAGTAGTAATAGTGGCTCCGGAAAGTGAACAGAGTGCTGTGGGTCATGCCTTAACCCTGTATAACCCACTGAGGGTCAAAAAAATAAAGAGAAACGGGGAATTCTATGGTTATGGGGTTAATGGAACCCCTGCCGATTGTGTGAAGATCGCCTTTCACGAAATCATGAACAGTCCTCCAGACATGGTGATATCAGGTATCAATCTGGGGCCCAACGTAGGAATAAATGTACTTTATTCGGGGACGGTTTCTGCGGCCACTGAAGGTGCTATACTAGGAATCCCTTCCATTGCCGTGTCACTCAACACTTATAAAGACCCAGATTTTGGCTTTGCAAGCAGTTTTACCAAAAGATTGGTGGATGTCATACACAAAAATGGTCTCACTAATGGGATCTGCCTAAACGTCAATATCCCTGCGGTAAAAAGGGAGATGATAAAGGGTATCGCTATAACCAGGCAGGGTACATCCCGTTTTATAGAGAGATTTGAAAAGCGTATCGATCCCAGAGACAATACCTATTATTGGCAGGCGGGCCAAGCCTCTGTCAGGGATGAGGATGAGGATACCGATATCAAGGCCTTGGCCAACCACATGATCTCCATAACGCCCCTTCAATATGACCTCACCTGTCACAAAGAAATAGATTACCTAAGAAGATGGAGGATAGAGGTGTGACTAAATACTAACCAGAATTTTGTAAGTACGGTTAATAACTTGGTACAACTCATCTGATTTTATGCACAGAGGAAGAAAGAAATATACTATATTACCTAAAGGACGCAAAATTAATCCCTCTTTGAGTCCTTCCTTATAAATCTTCCAACCTATCCTTTCTTTAACAGGAAAGAGACTCTTGGTATTTTTATCCTTTACAATTTCTAAGGCCCCCACCATTCCGATACATCTTACATCTCCTATTATAGGAAGCTCTTTGAACCTTTCCATCTCTTGATGAAAAATGGGAATTAGTTTTGAAATCTTTCCTAGAACACCTTCTTGTTCAAAAACCTTCAAAGAGGCCACAGCAGCAGCTGTAGCTAAAGGATTAGCGGTATAAGTATGTCCATGATGAAATGTCTTATTCTTTATGTAGTCATCATAAAAGGCACTGTATATTTTATTTGTGGTAAGGGTAGCGGCTAGTGGAAGATAACCACTGGTAATCCCTTTGGAAACACAAATAAAATCTGGCTTAATTCCACCATATTCTAAAGCAAACATTTTCCCAGTTCTTCCAAAACCAGTGGCTACTTCATCAATGATAAGATGGACATGGTAGATTTTGGTTAGTTCTGCTACCCTCTTTAGATACTTAACTGGATATATTATCATTCCCCCTGCTGCCTGCAGAAGTGGCTCCAAAATAATTCCTGCAATCTCTTCATTTCTTTCTTTTAAAAGATTTTCCAAGGGCTCTATACACTCCAGTTTACAACGGTCTCTTTCTTTTCCAAAACGGCACCGATAACAATAGGGAGAGGGAACTTTATGAGTAGAAAAAAGCAGTCTTGAGAATTTTTCTTGAAATAATGGAATACCCCCTACACTCATGGCTCCTATAGTATCTCCATGATAGCCCAATTCCAGAGATATAAATGTTTCTTTTTTCTTCTTCCCTATGTTCTTCCAAAACTGATAGGACATCTTTAAGGCTATCTCACAGGCTGTAGAGCCATTATCGGAGTAAAAAACCTTTGTAATATTGGAAGGGGCAATCTGGATTAATTTTTCAGCCAGCAATATGGCATTCTCATGGGTAAAACCAGCAAAAATTACATGCTCAAGCCTTTCCAATTGCCTTTTTATAGCCTCTTTTATCATGGGATGATTATGTCCGTGAACATTACACCACCAGGAAGAAATGGTATCAAAAAACACTCTTCCTTTGCTATCATACAGTCTCATCCCTTCCGCCCTTACTATCAAAATGTGCTCTTCTTTCTCATAATCTTTCATCTGGGTGTAGGGATGCCAGATGTATCTTTTATCCTTTTCAAGCAAATGGAGTTTCATTATTCTGCCTTTATCCTTTTCAAGAGCCTTTCTCCTATGGGTTGAAATGCCTTAAAGACCTCTTCTAAAGTGGCTTTAGGGAGCGGGCCAAATGTTTCTATCCCACCCATTTGAGCAATAATTTTTATATTATCTTCAACCACCATATCATTTTCTGGCTCTAGTGAATTAAAGATGACCCCTAATATCTCTATCTTTCTATTTCTTAATGCCTCAATAGTAAGTAAGGTATGGTTTATGGTTCCCAATTTAGTCCGGGTAACCACTAAGACAGGCAGGGATAATTCCTTAAGTAAGTCGATAAGGAGACAATCCTTTCTTAAAGGAACCATAGTCCCTCCCACTCCTTCCACAAGCAGAACTTCAGAGGTCTCAGAAGAGATGTAATAGCTTTCTTTTATCTTTTTAATATCAACCTCTTTTCGCTCCAGTTCTGCAGCAAGATGAGGGGAATATGGGAATCCAAAGGTATATGGTGCAACAAAAGGGGCATTTGGAAGTTCCTCTTTTTCCTTTCCCAGCATCTTAAGACAAAATTCCATATCTTCAGAGAAATTTTCATTTCCGGTACTTACCCACTTTTGAATTCCTACATTTAATCCCTTAAGGGCCAGGAATTTGGCCAAACAGGCACAGACTATAGTTTTTCCTATGCCTGTATCGGTACCGGTAATGAATATGGATTTCATCTCACCCCCAGGCAAAAGAAGGTTTGATAACTGGCCCTGATACCCCCAAATTTCTTAAAATAGGTTTCCTCTAATTTTTTAATCTTAGAAGGGGTGAGAAATAAACCACTTCCTGAAACAGAGACATTTTCACCGGTATACTTTATGGTTTTTAATAATTCTCGTATGTTCTCATACTCTCTAAAAAAAATGACTTCTTCTATCTTTACCTCCTTGAATGACCTTTTTAAGGCTGCCTCTAATCTATTTAGACTTAAGAAACGGCTTGAAGGGAAATTTATACCTCTATCAGGATGTGTTTGATTAAAGACCTCCTTAAGTTCGTAAAATGTAGAAGGTCCCAAGATGGAAAAAAGGATTAGGCCTCTCTCTTCAAGAAAATTCCTGTAGTTATTAATGGTTTTTTCTAGATTTTCAAACCACTGAAAGGTGGCATTGGAGGTAATAAGATCGAATTTACACTCACTATAAAGATCCTCACCATCGCAGAGCAAGAATCTTACCTTGCCATTTAATTTATTGCTGGCAACCTCTATCATGGGGGCAGAAAAATCAACCGCAGTAATAGAGGCTTCAGGGAATTTTCTGCTTAAGATGAGGGTAAAATTGCCGGTTCCACATCCCACTTCCAGAATATTTGAGAAGTCTTTTCTGTTGATTAACCTAAGGAGCCTTATAGCCACCTCTTTCTGAAGGTCAGCATACTTATCATAGGTGGTTGCTGCCCTAGAAAATGCCCTTTTTATCTTCTCTTTATATTCCATTTGAGGCATCTTTAAGCACCTCTGCTACCTGGTATAATATCTCCTTAGAGTGATGGTAGGTAACAGAAAACCTTATCCGCTCCTCACCCTTAGGCACTGTAGGAGGCCTTATAGGAAGAGCAAATATAGAATGTTCTCGTAACATATGGGCTACCATTATGGTCTTTTTATTATCACCCATGACTACAGGGATGATTTGTGAAGAGCCTCTGGTATTAAATCCTTTATCTTTCAACAGACTTCTAAAATACTCCACGTGCTCCAACAAAATCTTCCTACGAAAGGGCTCTTTCTTTACTATCTCTATGGCTGCCAGATTTGCTCCGATCACAGAAGGAGGTAAAGCAGTAGAGTAAATAAAACTTCTTGCTCTATTTACAAGGTAATCGATGGTTTTTTTTGAGGCTGCTACGTATGCACCATAACTTCCTAATGCCTTTCCAAAGGTTCCCATAATAATATCTACTTCGTGGGTCAAATCCTCTTCCTCCACTATCCCTGCTCCATTTCTGCCAAATATTCCTGTGGCATGGGCTTCATCTACCATAAGGATACAATTATATCTTTCCTTTAAATTCACTATCTCTTTTAATGGTGGGCGGTCTCCATCCATACTATAAATAGTCTCTATTACAATAAGGGCTTTCTTAAATTTGGCCCTCTCTTTTTTCAAAAGATCTTCAAGATGTCCTACCTCGTTGTGTCTGAAGCGAAAAAATTGAGCCCCCGAAAGCAAAATTCCATCTATGATACTGGCATGATTTAGGCGGTCAGAAAAGACCACATCACCCTTTTGGCAAATTGCCGAGATTATTCCTATGTTTGCTAAGAATCCACTTCCAAATACCAATGAGGCCTCCTTCCCCTTAAAATCGGCTACCACCTCCTCCAGTAGGTGATGGATATGTAAATCACCACTCATAAGTCTAGATGCGGATGAACTTGTTCCATATCCTTCAGCCATCCTCTTGCTTTCTTGTAATAAGCAGGGGTGAGCCGCAAGCCCTAGGTAGTCATTACAGGAAAGATCTATTAGTTCTTTACCATCTACCACTATATTGCCACCTTTCCTTTTTTCGATATTATGTAGGGTTCTTAAAAGAAGTTGGTCTTCTCTTTTCTGCAGAAATCTATCTATCCATTCCATAATCTTTTAATCTCTTCCACCATTCTATGGTCTTCTTCCACACCTCTTCCCTTAATTGTTAGATAACCTCCAATAAGCATCCCATTTGCACCAGCTAAAAAGGCTAATCCTTGAAAATCCTTCAAGGCCCATTCTCTACCTGCGGCCATTTTAATGGTCCTGTCTTTCAGAATAAGGCGAAATATAGCTACTGTCCTCAAGATATCTAATACGGATAAGGTGTTTTTCTCCTCAAACGGGGTTCCGGCAATAGGAACAAGAATATTTATAGGGATAGATTCCACATCAAGTTCTTTCAAAATAAGAGCCATCCTTATCCTGTCATGTTCTTTCTCGCCCATCCCGATAATTCCTCCACTACAAACCTCAAGACCTACCTCCTTGGCTGTTTTTATGGTTTCTATCCTCTCTCCAAACCCATGGGTTGAAGTGACGTAGGGGAAAAATTCGGGTGAGGTCTCAATATTGTGATGATAACGAGACAACCCCGACTCTTTAAGGATAATAAGGGATTCTCTGTCCAATATCCCCAGGGAGGCACAAACCTTTATTTTTACCCGTTTCTTTATTTGTTGGATAGCCTCTGCAAGTGTCTCAATTTCTTTTTTAGAAAGGCCTCTTCCACTGGTAACGATTCCAAATCTTTCTGCTCCTATATCCTCAGCTATCTCCGCCTCTTTTAGTATTTCCTCTCTACTTTTTAGAGGATAAATAGGGGCTTGTGTTTTATATCGGGAAGATTGGGCACAGAATTTACAATCCTCATGGCACAATCCCGATTTAGCATTTATAATACTGCATAATTCAAATCTTAAGCCTATCCAATTTTTCCTTTCCTTATTGGCCATAATAATCAAATCCCAAGTAGATAGATTCTGAAAATCTAACATCTGATCTTGCATTCTTGCCTCTCTCCAATCAAACTGGGTATCCCTACTTACTGTAATTCTCAACTAAAGTCAACCATTATATTTTAAGGTTAACCAAAGATGCAATGGAAATTGACTTGTGAAGCGGGTTTCACTATGATGAAATACTAGGACGTTTAAGTTTTTCTGGCTCATCAAAAGTGTAGGTATTCGAGAGTAGATAAGGATTTATTTAAAAGAAAGTGAGACTTTTTAAGAAATTATTTTCTTCTTTAAACCGAAAAACTGTGAGATATATGGTTGCAGGAGGTGTAGCTGTCAACCTCTATGGAATTGAGAGGGCTACGGCTGATGTAGACATTGTGCTAAAGCTTGATAGAAGAAACCTCCTAAGATTTGTTGAAGTTGTTAAAAAACTTGGTTTAAGGCCAAAGGTTCCTGTAAGGCCTGAAGATTTTATTGATGAAGGGAAGAGAAAACATTGGCTGACAAATAAAGGTATGAGGGTCTTTAGTCTTTATGACCCAAAAAACCCGTTTTTCATTCTTGATGTCTTTGTTGAAATACCTTTTGACTTTGATGGGGTATATAAACGGAGAAAAAAGATAAGGTTTGAGAATACTATAATTCCAGTAGTTCCTATAAAAGAGTTAATCCAGATGAAACAACAGACAAGTAGACCCCAGGATAGGGCCGATGTTTTTTACCTTAAAAGAATCATGGAGGACTGGAAGGATGAGAAATAGGCCCCTTTTATACTACAAGACGAAAGAAGACATAGAGGCATATAGGAAAAAGCCTGTAAAGCTAAGACTACAATGGCTCCAAGCCCAGATGGAGTTTTTTTATAAAGCAATGCCAAAGAAGGCAAAAAGGATAAGAGAGAGATTAGAGCGGGGAGAGATTTAGATGTTAGAGGAAGGGAAAGAATTCTTTCAGGATGAACCCATCAGGATTCCCAT
>DTXE01000131.1 GCA_012962595.1 Syntrophaceae bacterium
CGAACTGGCAAAGGCCAAGCTGAATATTGAAGCAGATTTCATCTATGATATGGAAAATGTTGAGGGGCAGGCAAAGAAGCTGGGATATTTTGAAACCGTGTGGGGCGATTTTTCTCTAGAGACCACCTATTTGGAGCGCATTAGAGAGGTAACCTCCCAAGATATACAAGAAGTGGTGAAGAAATATCTGAATGCATCTAATCTAACGGTGGGAATCTGTATTCCCCGCTCGGAAACCATAACATTTACTGCCCCACAGATATCACAATGGGCAAATGAGGTTGAGAAAAACATTCAGGAGCGATACCAAAAAAGGGGATCTGAAGGTATAGCAAAGGTTGAAAAGGTTACATTAAACAATGGCTTAACTTTACTTATAAAGGAAAACCATACTGTACCAACCTTTTCTGTAAGGGCGGTCTTTCTAGGAGGGCTACGTTTCGAAGAACAGGATAATAACGGGATCAGTAATCTTATTGCAGAGATGCTTACTAAAGGAACGGAGAGTCGAACTGGAACTCAAATTGCACGAGAAATAGAATCTATGGCAGGGAGTATCCGTGGGTTTTCCGGGTATAACAGCTTTGGCTTAACTGGCCATTTTTTAAGCGAATTTTTTGAACCAGGAATGGAACTCATGTTCGATATCCTTACACATCCCACATTTAATGAGAATGAGCTAAAGAAGGCCAAAGACATTATCTTGGCCAAGATCAGGATGCAAGAAGATAACCTAACCCATTTTGCATTGCGGACCTTTAACAAGACACTATTTGAGGTTCACCCATACGGGATGAATATCCTTGGCACCGAGGATACGGTAAAAGGGCTGACTCGCAAAGACCTCATAGATTTCTATAGCAAGTTTGCCGTTCCTCAGAATATGGTGTTGGCCATAGTTGGGGATGTGAATAAAGACCAGGCGATTCAGAAGGTGAAGGAGTTAATAGGGGACTCCCCTAGTCCACCATATAACCCACCCACAATAGTCCCTCCATTGCCCCCCAAAGCCATCAAAACCAATTCCATCATCAAAGAGAGAGAACAGGTGCATATAGTCCTTGGTTTTTTGGGAACTACCTTATCCCATGAAGACCGA
>DTXE01000132.1 GCA_012962595.1 Syntrophaceae bacterium
GCCAGATTTTCATACACATTCAGATGGGGATAGAGTGCATAGCTTTGGAAGACCATGGCCACGTTGCGATCCTTAGGGGAAAGATGATTGACCAATCTATGCCCAATATAGATTTTACCACTACTCACCTCCTCCAGGCCGGCGATAAGCCGAAGTAAAGTAGATTTTCCGCATCCACTGGGGCCTACTAATACCAGGAGCTCCCCGTCATAAGCGTTAACCGAAAAATCCTTGACGGCCTGCACATCCCCAAAATACTTATATACCTTTTCAAGCCTTACCTGAGCCATAACCCTTTTATCCCTTCACTGCCCCTGCCGTCAAACCACTGATAATATAGCGCTCACAGAAAAGCACCAGACCAATTAAGGGGATTGTGGCTATCACTGAGGCTGCAGCGATTTCCCCCCAGGGCATAATATACTCTCCTGGAAAGAGGGCAATTCCTACAGGTAAAGTGTGACGTGCCGGATAGGTCATAATGAGCAGGGCGAAGAAAAATTCATTCCAGGTATATATAAAGACCAAAATGGCTGCAGTAAACACACCAGGAGCAGTCAGAGGCAGAATTACTTTCCAAAGGGCCTTAAGGGGTGTGCAGCCGTCTACCAAGGCCGCCTCTTCTATTTCTTGGGGAAGTTCCTCAAAAAATCTAACTAAGATCCACACTGCCAGAGGTAAGGTCAACGTGATATAAGGAAAAATCAGTCCCTGATAGGTGTTAAGCCAACCTAATTCTCTCATAATTCGCCAGATGGGTCCTGCCAAGGCCATTTGGGGAAACATAGAGATCGCCAAAAAGAGGAGCAAAAATATATTTTTACCAGGTATCTTAAACCGGGCCAAGGGATATGCAGCCAAAACACCCAAGGCAATAGTGCCTAAGGTGGCCAAGGTTGCCACTATGGCGCTATTCTTTAGGTAAAGTAGCAGATGTTTCTGCTGAAATGCTACATGGTAAGAGTATAGTGTTGGCTTCTGAGGAAAGATAACTGGAGGAATAGCGGTCAATGTGCGCTGACTCTTGAACGATGCTAACCCAAACCACATGTAAGGGATGAGATACAAAAAGACTACTCCTATTATCAATAATGAAAAGACCGTTTTTCTTTTGGTATGGCTCATTTTTTTAAAAACATTAATCTTAAGTAAAAAATGCTTACTACTAAAGAGAGAAGGAATATTACCACCGATACGGCCGCACCATAGCCTAGAAGACCTTCGGCAAACATCTTTTTGTAACCATAAAATTGAAGTACCAAGGTGGCATCTGCTGGCCCTCCCTGTGTCATTACATAAATGCTATCAAATACCCGAAAGGCATCTAGGGTACGGAAAAGCAAGGCTAAAATAATGGTAGGTCTGAGCATGGGCAAGGTAATGTGCACAAATTGTTGCCACCTTCCTGCCCCATCCACCTTAGCGGCCTCATATAACTCCTGAGGGATACCCTCAAGCCCAGCAAGCAGAATCAGGGCACAAAAGGGGGTGGTCTTCCAGATATCAACCGCCATTACCGCCACCATGGCAGAAATAGGCTCAGCCAGAAAGGCCCGATAAAGCTCGGGATGGTTTCCAAAAAAAGGAGGTTCAAGAACCCATACTGATCGTTAAACAGGAATCTCCACATCTGACTTGATACCACAGTAGGAATTGCCCAAGGAATAAGGATGATTGCCCTAATCAAGCCACGCCCAAAGAGGGGCTGACGCAAGGCCAGGGCCCAAAGTAATCCCAGGAACAATTCTGATAGTGTAGTTGTCCCCACGAAAATTAATGTGAATTTCAATGCCTGCCAGGCTCTGGTATCTTGAAGGAGCCTGGCAAAATTTTCCACACCTATAAAGGACTCACCCAGGTGAGGAAGGACCAGGACGATTCTATGTAGGCTCAACCAGAATGAATACGCAATGGGAAAGAAGGCCAAGATTAAAACAAATGAAAGGGCAGGCGAGAGGAGAAGATAGGGAAATGTGATCCTTTTCATTGCTCCCTCTCCCATGAGAGATAGTACCTGATCTCTTCAGTTGCCCTATCTGCCAGGGTTCTGATATCTGATTTAGGATGGGATATTGCCTGAGAAAAATAGCTTTGGAGTACATGGGAAATAAGGGGATAAACGGGGGTAATAGGGCGGGGATCAGCTCCAAAAAATGCCTGCTTTACCTTGAATTGTGGATTTTGGGCCAAAATTTCTGGGTCCTGGTAAAGCTCCTTCCGGGTAGGAGCCTTCCCTGCCTTGAGGGCAATGAGTTTTTGAATCTGGGGACTTCCCACAAAGTCTATAAATTTCCAGGCTTCTTGTGGGTGTCTAGAGAATTTACTTATTCCCAACTGCCAACCACCCAAAGTAGATGCACTCTCCTCACCTGGAAAGTGGGGGAGTGGAGCCATTCCCACCTTACCCACTATTCTGGACTTTGTAGGGTTACTAACTTCTCTCCAGGCATAAGGCCAGTTTCGATGGAATATGGCATTGCCTTGTATAAAAAGGGCCAGTGATTCCGGTTCTTCATAATACAAGACGCCTCTAGGGGCTATCTTGCCAATGATCTCATCTCGTACAAAGCGCACGGCATTTATTGCCCTATCATGGTTAAGTAAAAGGATAGTACCTCCATGGCTCTTTATAAACTCCAACATATTACATATCAGGCCCTCATACTGCTTAAACTGGCCTGAATATCCCCTTAGAGTAGGCTGGCGAAATTTTTCTTCTCTCACAATGAATTTGGCCTGAAACACCAACTCCTGCCAAGTCCTGGGCGCTGAGAAACCATATTTTTCAAGCAGATCCCTTCGATAATAAAGAAGCCCCACATCAATGAACAAAGGTAACCCATATATATGTCCCTTATAGGTGTTAGAGGCAATGGCCCCAGGAAGAAATTTCTGCCTTTCCTCATGAGAGAAAAAGCTGTCTAGAGATAATGCCCATCCAGCGGAAGCAAACTCGGAGGGCCAAACTACATCCATAAAAAAGACATCCACCTCCGGGTCCCTATTCTTTAGCTTTTGTGTCAGCAAATCATGGAATTGGGTTGAGGAGTGAGGTCCGACCTCCCGCCTGATCTTAATATCAGAATAATAGGACTCAAATCTAGCAATGATTTCATCCCACAGCTGAGGCTCACTGGGTTTCCAGGTGACAAAGGTGAGGGTAGTCTGGGCCTTGACGGGGACTAGCATTATAGTGAATAAGAAAATTGTAAGCGTAAGGATTTCTGCCTTTCTCATCATGGCACTTTTATGTCCTAAGTAGGCTAACTTTAGCATGGAAGCTGCCAAAGTCAAGTTTAGAAGCGGGCAGTAGGGCTGTTTGACTCGGCTTATATTTGGTGGTATTATAAATAAAAACCTCGCCTTTCTATAGGGGGGTGAAAAAATGGCAGATGTTATCCAGATAGAGGAAAGAAAAAAGAGAAAGGTTGATTCAGAGAAGGTAAAGAAGATAATTTCTGCAAGGAAGATTCTGCAATGCACCATGTGTACACTTAAGTGCGCTAAATGTGGAATGCAAATGGATACATCAGATATCCAGGATACCCATATCCGGAAATTGCCTTTCAGATTATGTGAGGATTGCGAGGAAGAATATAAAGAGTATCAAGCAAGGCTTGATGGGAAAAAGGCAGGTCCATTCTATTGGCGCAATAAAGAATGGATGGCTATCTGGAAGTCATGGATAGACTATCAAGAATCCCTAAGGCAGTACAGAGAATCAAAAGAATTTGTAATGCTGCTGAATGAATTGGAAAAATTAAAAATTTAGCTCCTGTTTAAAATGGAATGTCATCCTCAATTACTGGCTCTTGGGATAGATCTGCATTCTCAGCACTATCTGAGGGTTTGGTCCTATCTGGACTTCCCAGCATTACAACCCTGTTAGCCCAAATTTCGGTGCTCCACCGTTTAATCCCGTCTCTGTCTTCCCATGATCTGGTTCGAAGTCTTCCTTCTACATATACCTGTTTTCCCTTTGCAAGATATTCACCGCAAATTTCACCTTGTTTACCCCAGGCAACAATCCGGTGCCACTCAGTTCTTGCCTCCCTCTCCCCATCCTGGTTAGTCCAATTCTCAGTGGTAGCGATACGAAAATTGGCTACTGCAGTCCCATTAGGTGTATACCGGACCTCAGGGTCTGCCCCCAGATTACCAATCAAAATTACCTTGTTAACACTGGCCATAGTATCCCCCAGAAAAACCCAGCAGCCAAACTTTTTATGGTTCAACCACTGGCAGCTTTTTCATGGTTTTTACCATAAGAAATGGGCAATGGCAAGAGATTTTGAGAATCTGTATAACTTATTGACCTACAGAGGAATTTGTACTAGCATTCTCCAAAAATAGGTAAAAATTTAGCGAGACATGATTCGTTCCCTTTATGTGCTCCTGTGTCTTATTCCCCTTACGGCAATTTTGGGAACACTTGCTATCTTAACAGCTATATTTGACAGATCAGGGAATATTATCCACCACTATGGGAAATGGTGGGCAAAGTGCATACTTTGGGCTAGCGGTGTTAGGGTAGAGGTCTACGGATTAGAGAATATAGGTTCTAACCAGGGCTACATCCTTGCTGCCAATCATCAAAGTTATTATGATATATTGGCACTCCTAGGATATTTACCTGTTCAATTTAGGTTCCTTGCCAAAAAAGAACTTTTCAGGATTCCTATCTTTGGCTGGGCCATGTATAGTGCAGGACATATTCCAATAGACCGTTCCCGCCCACAAAAGGCCCTAAAAAGCCTGGAGACGGCAGCTCTTAGGGTACCAGATGGGACTTCAATCATCATTTTTCCTGAAGGTACTAGAAGTCCCGATGGCAAAGTAAAATCCTTTAAAAGGGGAGGATTTGTTTTGGCTATCCAGTCCCGGAGGCCTGTGGTACCTGTAGCTATAGATGGCGGGTATAAGATACTCCCAAGAGGTAGCCTTAAAGTTAGATCTGGCAAGATAAAAGTAGTCATTGGCGAGCCTATTGATAGTAAACCCTATTCCATAAATCAAAAAGGCGAACTTATGCAGAAGGTAAGGAAAATGGTGGTAGAAAACTTTAATAGGATAAGGCATGAGAAAAAATATGTTAAAGAAAAATCTGATAACTATTAACCTAAAGGATTAACTGCCCCTTTGGGGCCGTTTGCTTCGTTCACATGAGGTACTCCAAAAATTTCATAACATCACATCTGTAGAACCTTTTCAGGGCCCTTTAAGAACTATAAAGGCTGGAGGTTTAAATGCCGAAGCGGTTAAAATCTAACATAAGGGTGGCTGTTGTTGGCTATGGCTACTGGGGTAAGAATCTGGTCAGAAATTTTTGGGAATTGGGAGCACTTTCTGTTATTTGTGACATAGATATAGATAAGCTAGAAGTGGCTAAAATTAAGTACCCTGGTACAAAAACAGTTTCCTCCTTTAGAGAAGGACTGGAGGATGATATAGATGGCATCGTTGTTGCTACTCCAGCCATTTATCACTACCAGATGGGTAAAGAGGCCTTGTTAGCAGACAAACATGTTTTTGTAGAAAAGCCACTGGCATTGGATATTAGACAAGGGGAAGAGTTGGTTACACTGGCTGAAAAGAAGAAGAAGATACTCATGGTTGGTCACATCTTGCGTTACCACCCTGCCATAGGTAAACTCAAAGAACTTATTGATAGGGGTGAACTTGGAAAGATCCAATACATTTATTCTAATCGTCTAAATATAGGTAAAATCCGTTCCGAAGAAAATATTCTTTGGAGTTTTGCCCCTCATGATATATCAGTTATACTCTTTTTATTAAAGGAATCCCCAGAGAGTATCTATGCAACTGGTGGGAGCTACCTTCAGCGCAAAATCCCTGATGTAACCATAACCACAATGGATTTTGCAAGTGGGGTAAAGGCCCACATTTTTGTCAGCTGGCTCCATCCGTTCAAGGAACAAAAGCTGGTGGTTGTGGGTAATAAAAGAATGGCGGTTTTTGACGATATAAGTAGAGAGAAGCTCTTTCTTTACCCTCACAAAATAGAGTGGATAGACAGAGTTCCTGTAATCTCCCAAGCTGAGGCCGAAATTGTATCTGTTGAAACGGAGGAACCCCTGAGAAACGAATGTAAACATTTCCTGGAATGTATCAAAAACAATGAAACTCCCAAAACAGATGGCAGAGAAGGCCTCCGAGTTCTCCGAGTCCTGCAGGCCTCAGAAGAGTCCCTAAAGCAAAATGGTGCCACTATCTATTTATCAAAAATGGAAAGCCACCCTACTTATCATGGGGTCTTCATCCATGAATCTTCCTATGTTGACGATGATGTAGAAATCGGTGAAGGTACCCAAATTTGGCACTTTTCCCATATTCTGAGGGGTTCTAAGATTGGCAGAAATTGCAAAATTGGTCAAAACGTGGTCATTGGCCCCAACGTAACCATTGGTAACGGCTGCAAGATCCAAAACAACGTTTCGGTTTATGAAGGGGTTACCTTAGAGGATGAGGTCTTCTGCGGCCCTTCTATGGTCTTTACCAATGTGTTTAACCCACGCTGCCACATCCCTCGGATGAAGGA
>DTXE01000133.1 GCA_012962595.1 Syntrophaceae bacterium
ACCCCTATCTCCTCGGAGTCTTTCGAAGGAGACACCCAGACTCCATTAATTCAAGAGATTAGGAACCACGGGATAGAAATTAAGTTTAAATAACTTTAATTGTGATGTAACATATTGAGATTACAGCTAATTATTTTTCCCTTGACATCCTCATCCTTTTCCTTTATAAAAACCAACACGTTCAATTGAGTTCATTTATTTCCTTCTTTGCCAATGATTCCACTCATTCGAAGGATGTTTTAAATCCAACCAGTAAGTGAGGTTTCTTATCATGGCTGTGTGGGAACGAGAGCTTACCAAACATTTAGATCTCACACCTAATGCCCTGATAGTATTGAAAAAGAGGTACTTAAAGAAAGACCTTAAGGGCCAGATTACAGAGACACCTTTTGATATGTTCAGGCGGGTTGCTAAGACTGTGGCTAGGGCCGACCTTTTCTACGACCCTGATGCGGATCTGCAAGCAACGGAAGAGAAGTTTTACCAAGTCCTGGTCAATCTGGAATTCATGCCCAACTCACCCACCCTCATGAATGCAGGCAGGGAACTGGGGCAGCTATCCGCTTGCTTTGTATTGCCCATTGAAGATTCTATAGATAGCATATTTGAAGCGGTTAAGCATGCAGCTATGATACATAAAAGTGGGGGTGGAACAGGCTTTTCCTTTTCCAAGATAAGACCAGAGAAGGATCCGGTTAGGACCACCAGGGGCGTAGCCAGTGGGCCTGTATCCTTTATGAACATATTTGATGTAGCTACCGAGACTATCAAGCAGGGTGGAACCAGGCGCGGAGCCAACATGGGAATCTTGAGATGTGACCACCCGGATATTGAGAAGTTTATAAGTGCCAAAATGGAGAACGGGAAACTCTCCAACTTCAACATCTCAGTGGCTATAACCGATTCATTCATGAGGGCCTTAGAGAAGGACACCACCTATGAGCTCATTAATCCCCATACAGGAGAGGTAACCGGTCATCTCAACGCCCAAGAGGTCTTTGATAAGATAGCCTTGGCTTCCTGGAGATGTGGGGATCCGGGGGTCATCTTTATAGATGCCATCAACAGATGTAATCCTACACCACATGTGGGTGAGATTGAAGCCACCAATCCTTGTGGTGAGCAACCACTTTTGCCATACGAATCGTGCAACCTGGGTTCTATCAATCTTTCAAAAGTTGTTGAAAATGGACAGATTAATTACACAAAACTCAGAGAGCTTTGCTTTTTGTGTACCCACTTTCTCGATAATGTCATCGATATCAATCGCTATCCCTTAAGGGAGATAGATCAGAGAACTAAAGACAATCGGAAGATCGGCTTAGGCGTCATGGGGTTTGCCGATATGCTGATTAAGCTCAACATCCCCTATGACTCAGAGAGCGCCATCTCTATAGGAAAAGAGGTGATGGCCTTCATCAATAAAGAATCAAAAAAGGCATCTATGGAACTGGCGA
>DTXE01000134.1 GCA_012962595.1 Syntrophaceae bacterium
AATTACGTGCTTGCATATCATAAGAGACATCTACACCCGTTACTGTTTCACCGGCAGGAATGTTTACCTCCAATGTACGAGCTGTACAGTCACCCGGCCAACCATTATCACCGGTTGGAATATTTCCACTGGTATAAGTAGTCGATTCTGTAGCTGCCATGGCAATACCCGATACTAAATACCACAACAAAAAAAATATAATAGTGGCACAAGTTGGCCAATTGGAGCAGGTCATGGATGTATAGGGTGTTCTGAGCCACAATTTTGGGATAGGATTAGTGAAGGCGTCAGGAATCGGCTCCAAGTAGCAGTAGAAGGTTATAAGGTAGGAAGTGGTTGAAAGGCAAAGGTTATGTACTCTAAATTATCTAACTTTTTGGTAAGAATGGCATAGGCATATAGAAGACACCATAGATTTGCGAGGAAGTATCCGTAGCCAAAATACCTCACACCTGCCTCATGGGTCACATAGCTGAGAAAAAGATGTGCAACCAAGTATACAAGACTAACCTGCATTACAGATTTTCTGAAATCAAAATAATATAAGATTATCAAAGACATCATTAGAAATGCCTGCAAAAAGGCCCCTACAACTGCTATCCTAAATATGAAGAGTGCAACCGGAGAAAGCCCCAGAAAGCCCACGATCTGAGGGGCAAAAATCAAAAAGCATATCGAAATGGGAGCCTGGATCTTTACAAGATTAAATATGCCATTTCGCAAAGAATCTATCATCTCCCCTTTACTCTTTCGTATTAAAGCCAGAGGTCTCTTATTAAGGAGGGTTTCATAAAACAGCCTCCACTTTTCATAAAAACCTGTTTCTACCCTTATCAGAAATATTGCAAAAGAGGGGACAACTGTCAGAAAGGCCAATAACGTACCGCCTTCGTAATCACCGCAAGAGTAAAATAGAGAATGGATCTTGACCCCAGTTTCAGGAAGCCAGAAGATAAACTTATCCACCCAAATGGCCATATTAAAGGCAAACCCGGTCACCAATAGCTCAGGATATATTTTGACATATCTAAACATATCGGCGCTAAAACTGTAAGAACCCGAGAATTCACCCATGATCTTGCCCAGAAACATCACAAGAGTTACAAACTGACCAATGGTAAAGCCTAACAGGAAACCCTCTATGCCCAATACTCGTCCCAGTCCTATGGCACCCAGAAAGCTCACCAATGCACCTATAAAGAAGCCGCAGAAAATGGCTGTATAATCCTTCACAACACTTAGAAAATTCATCCCAAGCCATATTCCACAGAGGATAGTGTACAGGGAAACAGCGATCAGCCGATACAGAATGGACATATCCACGAAATAATAAAAACCTGTTGCCATAAAAAGGCTGATGGGAAGTATCAACACAAATATAGAGACAAAAGCGGGCAAGCATGCCTCCTTCTTACCTTGGTAAATTATATCTGATAGGTATCTGGTTTCTAGAATTTGAAAAGATCCTGTAAATATGAAGCTAAATATGTATGTGTAGATTACCGTAATCCGGACCATGGTCATGGACTCATAACTGACCACTAAATGGTAAAATATCCCTAAACCCACCAGACATACAACAGGAGATAACCAGGGGCCTGCTGATAAAACTGTGGCGTAAAGGTATGCCTTTGTGGTAGAGGTATAATCATTCCCCGCCAGTATTCTTCTTAGTTGGAAACCTATTCCTGCCATATTCAGAGATACCTTTGATACAGCTCACGATATCGGCTATAGACTATCTTCTGATTATAAAATCTCCTGACCCTCTCTCTACCTGCATTTGACATCTTCTCATACAGGCTTGGGTCATTTATAAGCTTAAGGAGAGCATTGGCAGTATCTTCTGGGTTGGCGACCCGAGCCACTACACCACTATGGCCTAGTTCTCTATCTTCTGGAGTTACACCATAGAGCAATCCCCTACACGCCCCCACATCACTAACTACAACCGGTATGCCGGCAGCATTGGCCTCCAAAATGGCCAGGGGAAATACCTCCTTAATACTGGTAAGTACCACCAAGTGAAGCTTGCTGTAATATTCTTCCACATCAACCGCACCGGTAAACTTCAAGCAATCATCCAGACCCAAAAGAGAACTGAGTCTTTTGCATTCTTCATAGTATATGGGATCTTCATCATAAGGCCCTATAATGAAAAATTCACTTTTGGGATAATTGTTTTTTAGGATTCTACATGCCTTCAAAAATGTATTTATATCCTTAATGGGAACCACCCGGCCTACAAAACCAACCTGTAATTTTTCTGGTTTTTCCCTGCTTATTCTCCTAATCTTAGAAAATCTTTCCACATCTATACCATTTGGGATAACCCATATCTTTTCTTCTGGAGCCCCAGCTAATACCTGTAGATCCCTGTTACCTTCAAAAATGGTGGTAATCAGGTCACAGTGATGGTATGCAAGAAGGCCCATATATTTGAAAACATTTAACCACATCTGCCTTAAGGGAGACAGTTCCTTTTTAAATCTTAAGCCCCTATCCTTTTTCTCATAAAGCCACTCCGCACTAGCAAGTTCTAGCTTCCGCTCTTGGGTATAGATGCCGTGTTCCGTAAGCAAGAGGTGAGAACCAAACCGTTTACTAGCCAGCACACCCAAAAAGCCGCTGTAGCCGGTGGACAAGCAATGATATATTCTGGCAGGGGGAACTTCAGCCTTTATACAGTTAAACAGGGGCAATCTGCTACATCTCCATGTCCAGAATAGATCTATGAATGATTCGTCTGGATACCGATTCTCATGCAGTTCCACAATAGAAGCCCAGGCCTCTCGAGACTGAAACAATTGCTGAAGGTTTATCTCCACAGGGTCTATACTTAAAATAACTTCCAGGAATTTATCAAAATTCTTCGTCTGTGCATGGTATATGTCCTCATCCAAAAGTTTGAGAACTCTTAATAACCTTTCAGTAGAGCCACTGCGATGCCTTCCCTCTGCCTTATTGGCAAAGACGAATACCTCCCTAATCTCCTTTACATTATGGGGCAGGATATATTGAAGCTTCCTTGGGATATTTGGGGATGGCCATATAACCATAAAGGAGAAGTCTATATCAGAAAGTTCTTTAATGAGGTTGTATATCCAGTTACCTACCCCCCCTCTAACATATGGAAAGCAGCCTTCTATGATTAGACAAACGTCTGTCCTGTTCATGTTATGAGGATTCAATATCCCTCCCCAGCCACCATTCAGTCAAAGCTATTACCTTGCTATCGGTGGGATTCATGTCCTTTATAATTTTAAAGTCCTTAACGGTATCACCGAACTTTCTCAAGCAGTAATCTACTTCGGCCTTTGCCAAATAGGCCTCTAAGTTTGTCCTATCCTGATTTATGGCGGCTTTCAGATAAGTAAGGGCGTCTAAATAATTCTCTAGTTTCATATACACTCGGCCTATTTTCGTTAACAGGTCGGCATCTCTATCACCCATAAGGCTTAGGCACTTCTTAAATCCCATTAAGGCTAGGCCTAGGTAGTATTCTTCCAGGGCCTTATCGATGAGGCCAGATTCACAATATCTCACATAAATCTCGGCAAGCCTTTTATATCCTTGTGCATCAGATGGTGCTTGATGTATCTGATCACGGGCCCACTCGATATTTTTAAAAAAATCCTTCTCTAAAGTGCTTAGGGTCTGTGCGGCGAAGATTTTTATCTCAAGATTCGGGTCATTTAAGGCCTTCTTCAAGGTATTGATGGCAGATGGGTCTCTCATTACCTTGGCCAGGTCAATGGCCCCCCTTTTTAATTCACTGTCCTGACCGTGAAATATATCTACCATAGGCTGTAGTTCCATTTCTTCCACGATAAACTGAGTCAAGTTTGGAGAGGGAAGGGAGTAAACAGGAGTCATTTCTGTTTTCATGGCCTTTTCTATCTCATCTACCAATCCCTTTTTCCTCAGAAGTGTTTTGTGAAGGATAACCGGAAGATATACACCAAAAGGCCCCAAAATGGGTATAGTCACACATATAATGAGTATAAAAAGATTTGGCCTCTTATCCCTGTTCTCCATTCCAAAGGTGCTAAAGCCCATAGCTACTATAAAAGAAGCCATAAGGTGCACCAAAATGTAGACCCTTAGGCCTTGAAAGGAGTTATCTCTATAAAGCACAATAATACCTATGGCTTCCAGCAGAATGCCTAGAAACACCGTTAGTAATTGTAAGAGTTTTCTGATATCAAAGGGCCTTTTGTGCATCGTCCAACATCTCAGTATAACTCTTCATACCAGGCTTTATACCTGCAGCACCAAATTTGAATTTAAATGGTATTCCCTCGAGGCCGGGACCGGATGAGCTTTCAACCATCTCCTCCATTCGCTGCATGATAATATGGGCGTTTTCATCAGGTGTTACAGGAAGTACCATGGCAAAGGTATCTTCAGATCGATACCTGGCAACGATATCCACATCTCTCAGATTCCTATGGAGGACATGGGCTATATACTTCAGGAGTTTTATCTTATCAGAAATATCTTCATAATCTTGAATTTTCATAAGTATAATACTTAAGGGTAAGGAATATCTCTGAGCCCTATTGAATTCCTCCTCCATTCTCTTTTCAAAGTATTTGTAGTTGTACGCCCCCGTAATCTCATCCTCAATGTTTTTGTCTTTAGTTATTTGGAATCGAAAGGCGTTATTTAGAGCCATTGATGCCCAATTGGCCATCATAGCAAATAATCTTACGGTAGATGGATTAAACTGAAAAAAGGGCATCTTTTCAATATTTATAACCCCAATAACTTCATTATTGGACAGGGTTAAGGGTGCTGACATAATGATTTCAACCTGGTTGCTCATCTCCCCTTGTCCTTTTAATATGAAGTCCCTCATAGTAACTACACGCCTTTTTTTGAAGGCCTCGCCCATCATTGGTGTATCCAGGCTGTAAACCTCGTGGAGTTTGTCCGACTGAGGCCAACCTTTGTAGGTTTTCAGATGGAATTTATCCCCTTCTACCAGGTAGAGCGAGCACTGTTCAATATTCAGATATTTAACCAAAAGCTCAAGGATGGCAGGATAGAGGTCTTCCACTTCCAGAGATTCTAATGACTTTGCTGCACCATAAAGGGTTATAACCGTTTCCTCTTGCCCCACTATCCTTCTTTTAAGTTCATTGTATGAATCCGAGAGGGCGGCATTTTGTACCTCTAATTCTCGAAGTCGATTGGAGACATCGGTCTTCTCCTTTTCAACCTGCATATGCCTTTCCTTATGATAATCTCCAATCAAACCGAGCACTACTCCGGCAGCTAACAGCTCTATAGGGATAAGGAATTTGGATCCACCCTCTCCCAGGGTGTAAGAAAGATAAAGTAGAGTGGAGATTATGCCTGAACTCAATCCAGCAAGGTACCCATATCTGGCTCCCATAAGGACTACCACCATTAGATAAGGATGGGGATTGACGTCTATAAAGCCAGGTCGGTCTTGGAAAAAGAGGTAATTCACACCCACAATGATTCCAAGGGCCAAGGCAGTTTCCCACAGATAAATATACCTTCTCATAGTCATACCTTCTTAGAAATATTGTAGCAATTTAATGACTACTTGGCTCCGTTCCCCACCCACAAGGGTAGTTTCCGTAGCATACTCATACCCCAATCTTAAATGGGTAGACTCTCTCAAGCTCAATGTGCCATTAACACTTGCTGCATAAATAAACATCTCTCGGGCCGTATCCCTAGAGACGGATTGTGAAATTTCATAACTAAACGGGGTAAAGGGGGTGTGAGCCAAGTAAAGTATTGAAGAATGGGTGTGAGAATCTTCTATCATAGGAATTTCTCTAATGAACTCTTGATCAGCATATGAAAAACGGGAGTTGGTATAGTTATAGGCTAGAGAGAGATAGGGTTTTGATAGGGGGATGTATCCTATTTCAGCCGAGAATATACGGTGTTTCCCAAAGTCTGAGATGCCCGAAGTACGGTATTGACCGAAGGAATAGTCCCCTTTTAAGAAAAGTTTCTTAACAGGGTTATACCTCGCAGAAAGATTGTACTCATCAAAAAATGCACCCTTATCTGCAGCCTCAACAGGATCAATCCACAGCTTATACCTTTCCCCACTCAGTGCTATCTCTGCCTTCTCAGAGTATTTGTATTGTAAGCTTAGTCCGTGATTGAACCTATTCTCCTTGTTAGAATTTAGGCCCAGTTTGAGATTTGCCCTCAATTGATTTCTTAAGTTGGTATCAAGCATTATGTAAGCAGCTAAAGCCTCTCGGCTAACACCCCCCTCTTTCCACCTAATCTCAAATGGTTCTACACCCAATTTAATAAATGTCTGATCGTGGTGTGGTGGATGAAGGCGAAGGTGGGCCGGATGGGAGATGATGTAGGCACCCATTGGTAAATTCAGATAATTGGTTCCAAGCGTCACTACTGGGAAATAAAACTCCTTTATTTCTTTGAGGACATCACAAATGTCCTCCTTTTTGCCTCCCCGTGCCACATAATCACGGTATAAAGATAGAGAATCTCGCCATTTACCTTGTAGATATTGGACATATGCTAAATCAGCTATCGGTGCCACTTGGGTGGGGTCTCTTTCTATCATCTCTTTTAAAGTGGCCGATGCTAAGGCATACTCCTTCTGTTGGAAGTGAAGTCTTACCTTAAGCCATTTGGCCCCTATATTCTCTGGATCTTCTATAAGTACAGTGTCTATAAGATACTTAGCCTTGTTAAAATGTCCATTTTCCATGAGTGCTTCGGCTAGATCTACCTTTATTGTGAGGTCATCTGGGTATTGCACCACAAGTTTTTCATAAAGGATGGCAGCCTTTTTATAATCTCTAAGTCTTAGATATGCCCTTGCCCTAATTATCTCCTTCCGCCTTTCTATATCGACATGTTCACCTGGTCTCCTTGTACCTTCCTCTATAATCTTTAGTGACCTTTTATACTCAATTTTTGCCTTTTCCTTGCTCCCTAAGGACCCGTATATCTCACCAAGCTCAAAGTGTGCCTCAAAGTCCTCATCACATATCCTTACATATTTCCTCAGGTAATGGAGGGCTAGGTCTTTTTTACCTTGATATAGATATATCTCGCCCAGCCTTTTCAAAAATTGGGGTTTACCCCGATCACTTATAATTAATTTCTCTAAATAAGGAATGGCCTCTCTTCCTCTATTAAGCCAGATCAACCTTTCGGCTACCATTTCTGCCAATTTTAGGTCATCTGGTTGCTTCTCATATAAAAATTGGTATTCTTTCAAAGACTCTTCTACCTTGCCTGCATAATCGTAAACCTTTGCTAACTCCTGTCTTAATGCCAGATCCCCTGGTCTTTCCTTTAAAAGTTGATCATAGATACCGATGGCATTCTGGAAAAGATTATGGGCCACGTATTCTCGGGCGAGCTCCCTTGGTAAATCCATGTTTTCTGGCTCTAACCCTGTAAGCTCCTTTAATTTCTCAAGGGCCATCTTTGGCCGGTTATCAAAGCGATAGTATCGGAGGAGATTTTTCTTATACTCAATTCTTCTGGGAAACATATCCTCTAGCATTTCTGTGTAATGGATGGCCTTTTTTATATTCTCAGCCTCCAAATACATCCTTACTAGATTTTTCATTATCTCTGCCCGGTTATTAGTGATATTGAGAAGTCGCTCATAGACATTAGCGGCCTTATCGGGCATATTCAACCAGCTATATACTTGAGATAATCTCCTTATGGCATCCACATCCCTGGGGCATAAATCCAGAACATTCGCCAGGACTAAGGCGGCCTCTTTTAGTTTATTATCCTGGATATAGTACTCTGCTAATTCCTTGGCCCAGGCAACCTTCTCATCTTTTGTCCCCATCCCCATCAACCTCTCCATAACATGGATGACGAGATCCATCCTATCTATCTGAAGGTAGTAGTTTGCAAGCATGGATAGAACCTGTTTATCCTGGGTCTTATTTCTAAGGCCAGTTAAGTATGATTCGATGTCCCTATTTTCAATTCTGAAAACCACCAGTGTATCGGGGAGAACCCTGGTATATTCTTTTTTATATGGAAATACATTTAAGAGGGTTCTGTGTAAAGCCAGAGCCTCGCTAAACATGCCATTTCTCACATAGAGCTTCATTAAGGTATACACATCTGAAAGGGGATAGGCCTTTCGGCGAAGGACATCCTCCATGAGAGCTGTAGCTTTCCTCATATCACCTCTCGC
>DTXE01000135.1 GCA_012962595.1 Syntrophaceae bacterium
ATGCTGTTTCTTCCGCCAGGTACATCTAAGCTGGTGCGCATCCATGGGGCCTATGTATCCGATGTGGAAATATCAAGAGTGGCCGAGTATTTAAAGAAGCAGAAAAGGCCTGCCTATGATGAATCCATATTGGAAATGGGGCCTGAGGAGGTCTCTACAGATGTGATCCAAGACGAAAAATATGAGGAGGCCGTGAAGTTGGTGGCGGAAACTAGGCAGGCATCCATTTCTATGATCCAGAGGCGGCTTAGAGTGGGCTATAACCGTGCGGCTAGGATGATAGAGCAAATGGAAAGGGAGGGAATTGTGGGACCTTCAGATGGGGTTAAGCCTAGAGAGGTTTTGATAAGGAAGCTTTGAGGGATGAGATTACTGAATAGGGAAGCTATTTTTGGATTGATTATAGTAGCCTGGATTTCAGGCTTCTCATCGCCTATCCATGCCACGACCTTGAAGGAAGTGCTAGCTCAAATCCAGAAAAGGGGCATTGAGACCCTTGATCTTACGGCTTCGTTTGGACAAGAATCAACTTCAAAATATCTGGAAAAGCCAGAAGTAGCAAGGGGTAAGTTTTATTTCAAAAAACCCAAAAAGATGAGATGGGATTATGAGACCCCTGATAAACAGGAGATAGTGACCGACGGGACCACTCTGTGGATATATGTGGAGGAGGATAGGCTGGTAAATATATATAAAGCCGCCCCCTTTTTTGATTCTAAATTGAGCATAAAAACCTTCCTAAGCTTTTTGAGTGGCGAAGGAAATCTTGGAGAATCATTTACTATCTCATTTGCAGAAGAGGTGCAGGAAGAGGCATATTTTGTCCTTAAACTGGTGCCAAAAAACCCTGAGACTGAACTGAGAGAGCTATATCTTTGGGTTTCCAAGGAAAACTTTCTGATAAACAAGATTGAGTTTTCCGACTTTTACGGGAATGTTACACGCATTACACTCCATGATATTCATACCAATAGAAATATCTCTGATTCGAAATTTGTTTTCTCCATCCCTGAGGGTGTTGAAGTGGTA
>DTXE01000136.1 GCA_012962595.1 Syntrophaceae bacterium
AAACGGCCGCATCAACCTAGGCAAATAGGGCTTAGCAAAAAAAGAAATCCTCCTGCCTCCAAATTAGAGGAGCTATTTTCACATGAAACAGGAGCAAACTGAAATACCAAAAAAGGGGCATATGGCCCCTCTGGCTGACCGGATGCGTCCCAAGAGCATGGATGAATTCGTAGGACAAACACATGTATTGGGAGAAAGAAAGTTCTTGCGTCGTGTTATCCAATCAGGCCAGCTAGTTTCCATGATATTTTGGGGACCTCCGGGATCGGGAAAGACCACACTTGCAAAGATTATAGCGGAAAGAACCCGATCATACTTCATTTCATTCTCAGCAGTCCTATCCGGTGTGCAGGATATAAGAAATGTGGTCAAAGAGGCAAAGGAAAGGCTTAAAAGCTATCATCAGAAAACAATCCTTTTTGTGGATGAAATCCACAGATTCAACAAGGCCCAGCAAGATGCCTTCCTACCACATGTGGAGGGTGGTCTGATTACCCTCATGGGTGCAACCACTGAAAATCCATCCTTTGAAATCATCTCGCCATTGCTTTCCCGTACCAGGATAGTAGTCTTAAATCCCTTATCTCCTGATGAGATAGAAATTATTGTTAAGCGAGCCTTAGAGGATAAGGAGAGAGGCCTAGGCACCTTTGAGGCACATATAGATAATGATGCCTTATCACACATCATCGCCTTTGCCGATGGTGATGCCAGACGTGCCTTAAATGCCTTAGAGGTAGTGGTTCTTACCACTCCTCCGGATTCACAAGGAAAAAGAAAGATAAATCTTGAAGCTGCTCAAGAAGCTACACAAAAAAGGATACTTCTCTATGATAAGTCAGGCGAAGAACACTACAATCTTATATCCGCCTTTCACAAAAGCATGCGTGGAAGCGATCCAGACGCGGCCCTTTACTGGCTTGCCCGCATGATTGAGGCTGGGGAAGATCCCATATACATCGCACGGAGGATGATTCGCTTTGCCTCAGAAGATGTGGGAAATGCTGATCCTAAGGCCTTAGAGGTGGCAGTCTCTGCCTTACAGGCCTTCCAGGTTATTGGACTCCCTGAGGGAGATTTAGCACTGGCACAGGCTACTGTATATTTGGCTACTGCTCCTAAAAGCAATGCCCTTTACAAGGCCTATGAGGAGGTCAAAAGAGACATAGGAGAAACAGGTTATCTACCGGTACCTCTCCATATCCGAAATGCCCCTACTACCCTTATGAGAAGGTTAGGATATGGAAAAGGATACAAATATGCCCACAATTTTTCGGAAGGATTTGTCAACCAGCAATACCTTCCTGATGATCTAAAAGGAAGAGTATATTATCTTCCTTCAAACCGAGGATACGAGGCAATTATAAAAGAGCGGCTGGAAAAATGGCGGAAGAAATAGACCAACTCAAAAGGGAAATACAGGCATTAAAAAGACACCTTAAATTGCTTGAAGAAAGATTTCTAAAGGACGCCCTAACTAGAACCCTATCCCACCGGGGTCTTACCATCTTTCGCAAAAATCCTACTCATAATCTCATCCTTCCACCCACGCTCACCTTAGATGAGATAGACCAATTTTACTCAAAAATGAGGAGATACTCTTTTAGGTTATTTCTAAGGGACGTAATTGCTCGTCAGGAATCTTTTATGGCCAAAGACCTGACAAGATATTGCTCCTCTCAGACAGCACGAAGATATATTAAATTTCTCTTAAGTCTAAACATCATTGAGTCATGGAATAAAAATTCATATCGCTTAAGGAACCGACCTTTATATAGCTTTGGAGGAACATTGGAATGGTTTATTGCCCAGGTTTTTATGAGGGAATTCCATTGCCCTGCCATCTATGGGGTTAAATTTAGGCGAACCACCCATGGTGGCGATTACGATGTCATTGCCTTGCTGGATGGCCAATTGGTTTATACTGAAGTCAAATCATCCCCACCCAAGGGCATCGAAGTGGAGGAGGTTAAGGCATTCCTGGGGCGGACAGAAGACCTATCACCCCAATTAGCCATATTTCTGGTGGATACTGAACTTAGGATGAAGGACAAAATTGTGCCACTATTTGAGGAGACTTTAAAGAGATCTCATATGGTCAATAGGCTGGTTCAAGAACTCTTTCACATCAACCACACCATATTTATCGTGAATAGCAAAAAGGATATTATAGCCAATATTAGGCAAGTCTTAAGAGATTATCATACCTCACAAAAAACTTTTGGCTAAAGATTTTGGTTCTGCTTCCTCAAATAAAGTAAATAGTGAATTTCAACTCATAGAATAAGATATACCAAACTAAAGTGGCTAATCCTGTCAAAAGGAAATTGGTTTCTACTATAGCCTCAAAAGTACCACCTGATAGTATCCATCGTCTTTGATAAGCAATGAGGCACATGGCCATATACGCCACCGGTACCAAGAGAATGTACCTCAAAAGTGGATTGATTGCTTTAGGTATCAAAAGGAGCAATATTGCCAGAAAACCACACAAAACCTTCAGGAGATAAAGGGTCTTCTTTTCTCCTAAGATAATAGGTATGGTCTCTTTACCCACCATCTGATCCCCTTGAATATCTAAAATGTCGAACAGACCTGATCGGATATAGACCAGGGCAGCTACAAAAAGGAAGGCAAATAGGGTTGAAGGAGAAAATATTTTATTTACATCCATTGCTGGTATAAGGGAAGTTACCGCACCCCAGCCCATAGCTATGGATAGAGTTTTGGACCCTGGTATATCCTTCAGCTTCTTGAATTGAGATATCTTAAACTGACCCCAGGGTACAATAGGAATATTATACAATAAACCCAACACACTAATGCTCACTAAAAAGGCAAAGGGAATCATTCCCAGAGACACTATGGCAAGAAATAAGGCTATACCAACTGCCACTATTCCTGAAAAAATGAGGTAATTTTGGTATCTTTCATAAAACCCCGCTCGAGCCGGATCATTCAATTGCTCTGCGTCCTTATCTGTTATATGATTAAGACCGTGCATAGCATAGGTATAGAGGAAGGCTATCAAAAGGTATGAGGGCCTCGGTCTGATGGATTGAAGTAGGCAACTTACAAAACTTAAGGCTCCGGCACCTAGGGCTACATATAGATTGCTTCTCAGCAAAAATTGGAGGAAACGATAGGCAAAATTGCGCCATTTACCCTCATGTGTACTCTCTAACCCCTCCAATTCCCTGAGCACTCGTTTGATTACCCAGTTGGGGGTAGAGGCACCCGCAGTTACTCCTACCGATTTTAATTGGGAGAGGGCCTTTCGATCCAGCTCGGCCTCAGTTTCCACATGAAAGGTCTTTACACCAGTGGCCTTCGCAATTCTCACAAGTCTTTGAGTGTTTCCACTATTTTTTCCACCCACTATTATCATTCCCTCTACGGACCTGGCTAACTCTGCAACCTCTGCCTGTCTATCTAGGGTGGAGGGACATATGGTATTAAACACCTTACATTCCGGAAACCTTCGGTGAGCCTTTTCAACAACCCTATTAAAAACATCTTCACTTTGGGTGGTCTGAGCCACAACTACTACCTTCTTTAAGTAGGGCAAAGTAGAGATGGCACCGGGATCGTCAATTACCCATCCCTTACCTTCTGAAAAACCCAGCAGTCCAATTACCTCAGGATGATCCTTGTCTCCCACAATAATGGGTGTGTAACCCTTACGTGTATATCTTTTCACTATTGCCTGAACCCTTCCCACCCGAGGGCAGGTGGCATCTATAATATTCAGACCCGACGATTTTATAGCTCCCCTCTCTTTAGGAGGGATGCCATGGGCACGGATAACCACGGTTCCAGAAGATATACCATCCAGTTTTTCTATAGTTTCAATACCTCTCTTTTTTAATAATTCTAAAACCTGCGGATTATGGATTAAAGAGCCATAGGTATAGATCTTCTCTTTACTATTATTTGCCACCAAAAGCACTCTTTCCATGGCCCTTCTAACGCCCATGCAAAACCCAGCTGTTTTGGCAAGCCTTACCTTCAAAATTCCTCCTCTAACTCAAGATACCTTAATACATTCATTTATGTCAAGGATTGGGGCTGCAGATGAAGGCTCTAAATTTTTTGAAGGAGCCAGGCGGTTATCTAATTGACTTATATTGGGCTATTTGATAAGTGGGGAGTATCTCTAAAGCAAATTATCTTCGTAGACCGATCTACTATGGACACTGGTAACCATACAGTTTCAAACGAAAGAAGGCACTTTTCACGGGCCCATATTTCACCGGTAGTGCTCTATAGGTTTGCCGGCGAATGCTCAAATCGGTCACCTGTAGAGGTAAAGTGTCTTGATATTAGTGAAGGAGGAATACGTCTCCTTTTATCCGAAGAGCCTAAAAGTAAAGATATACAATTAATGATTTATGCTCCCTATCCCCCAATTTCTATAAGTGGCGAGGTAGTATGGATAAACAGGAAAGAAACTGAGAAGGGCAAATTTTTTGAAACAGGAATAAGATTCACCGAGCCTAAACCCATAGATAAAGAGAAGACCATATTGTGCATTTTGCTTGATTCAGAGATGGAATAATCAAATGAATAATGTAGCTCCGACCCCATACATGATCCTTAAAATACCTCTTTCAAATCTATTATCAGACCAGGGATAGAGACCAGTTCAATCTCTTGATCTTTTAGATAAACGCCTCTCAAGGTATATCTACCTTGTCTAAGCAGATAGACTTCCAGTTTCTTCTCTTCTGGATAGACCAAAAGGTATTCCTTTGCTCCATATCTTTCATAAAGGACCTTCTTTAATTTTGTATCAATGGCCCTGGTAGTAGAAGAGATGATTTCAATGACTAAATCAGGGGTGCCAAAGATACCTTTTTCTTTGACTATGCCAAGCCGATCTTTGGAGATGCCTATGATGTCCGGCTGGACAATATCGGTGGATGAAAACACCACATCCGTTGGGGCATAATAAACCTCTCCCCAATTTATTTTCTTCACATAATCCCAGAGGATAAACCCTAGATTTCTCGAAACCTTCTGGTGATATGTCCCTGGCGCAGGTACCATATGAAGTTCTCCCCCTATAATCTGATACGTCTTGCCGTCCGAAGGAAGTTCCAGATAGTCCTCATAGCTCCAGATATCACCTTTTAATTCCAAAATGTTAACCATTTCCTACTTCCCTCTCCTGGTCTATAAGGCTAAATTTCTATGAATAATACAGACCTTTTCTTCCTATCAATTCATTTGGCGGGAAAGATTACTGATTCTTCTGGGTATGGCAGGTGAAGCAGCCACCAGATTTGCTGGCATCACCAGCAATCATATCGCTATAATTCCATCTGAGCATATCTGCATAGGGGCTTCCATGGGCACGGTGGCAGGAAAGGCAGCAAAGGAAGTACTAGACTTTATCATGGAAAATGATGCTGGTGTGGATGATACTATCATGAAAACTGCTGAAAAATCTGTAAAATAATAATTCAAATCCAAAATCTTAAATAATAATCTAAGTTATGACAATATCATTGACACAACTCCACTTATTGATCAAATGCAAAGCCTATGGCTAAAAAATGAGGAGTGGATAGCAAAATTGCCAAGAAAATTCAACACTTCTATAAGTGG
>DTXE01000137.1 GCA_012962595.1 Syntrophaceae bacterium
CAAACAGCCTTTTGCCGCAAGCAAGGAAAATAGATTTTCATTGTAAAATCAACTCGTTGCCTGATGAAACTTTTTACGAAGCCATCAATCTTTTCAGTCTGTGAAATGTCTCAGGTTTGTAATTATTTGTATTCATGAGCATTTTTAGAGAGGTGAATGGCTGCCGGCTTAAGGGAAAAAGACATTTTTACCCTAAACCTTATCCCCTGAGCCTTCATCGCAGCTGGCTAGTTTTTCTCTGATGCGCTGGTTGCCGTGTTAACCTCAAGAGTCTCCTTTGGAAAAAGGGAAATTTAGGAGGATTTTCAGCTGAAACTCTCGTAAGTGTTCACCAGCACCTCATCTTCGTCCATTTTGACCTGCTCGAATAACACCAGTATGCTTCGCAGGCCCAAATGAACGAATATGAAGCACTGGCAAACGCTTACAGAACTGTGGTTTCCGTAAATGAGTAGCCCCGGTGAACGGTTACAAACTCTTTAAATTGTACTCCATTATGGCAAGGAATAAAGATCTAAATTATACCCACTCAGAAAGTTGCGTCTGAAGATTTTATCTGAGGGTAATTTACAAACCCACCTGAACAGACTTCTGAGTTGTTCCGTCAAGATTAATTTAGACAAATTCTAACAAAGGAGAATTCGATTTTTTTAAAGCCTTTAAATATTTAATTTCATCATATTGGGCTCGGTCTTGCCAGCAGCGGTACATAATTCTGATCCACTTAAAGGCGAGCGATCGAACAGCCATATGATGACTTTTTCCATGCTCCCGTAGCATCTCATAATATGCTTGAGCCCATATTGATGAATGGCGGGAACAATTAGCAAACTCGTGAAAAGTTTGCAGCAAAAATTTTGGGCAGGCAAGTCTACGAACCACAATTTTGGATTTGCCGCTGGCCTTTGTAACTGGTCCTGTTCCTGAATATTTTTGCATACTGTCTGCGGAATCATAACGATCACGATCGGTCCCCCAGGCAGCGACAAGGCGTGGCCCCAAAGCGGTACCTGCACCTGGAAAGCTATCAAAGATGTCTTTGTCTGGATGTTTCTCATATAAGGATTTAAGCTTCAATTCAAACTCATCTATAGCCCTGTTGAGTTGTGCAATTTGGCCAATTAGCATTTTTGTTGTAATAAGACAGCTCGTTATGACTGCCTTATCAGTAGTAAGCGGTATCGTTGAATTAATAAGCTGCAATCGCTCTTTTATGAGTTTTGATGAACGGGAATTATGAGCAAAATAAAATTTTTCTACAGTTTTGCTCTTTGCACCTTGCAGATTGCCTAATTGTGGCCATTTATGAAGAAAATTCAAGGCCATTGAACTGTGAAGGTTTTCTCCTACGAGTTCAATTGCTTGGGGGAAATATTGTTTCAGAGTGGAACGAAGCCGGTTTGTCAGCCTTGTCCGCTCTTCCACAGTTTTTCTACGACCTTCGGCAAGAAAGGATATTGTTCGAGTTTGTTCGTCGTCAGGTTGCCATGGGCGTAAGCGGTCATGGTGGACGGTAACAAACTCTCGTAGAAGATCTGCATCAGTAAAATCACTCTTGGCGCCACTTGAGGTAAATGCTTCACGGAACCGAGCGAAATTTTTTGGATTAATGGGAAAGATGGTCAAAAAATCATACCCAAGGAGATGAAAAATCAAAGCTCCTTTAGACTGCTCCAGACATATTGCTATTTGTCCTGCAGGATATTGTTGACGCAGTTTTACAAGCCACTGGTTAAGTGCTTCAGGGGTGTGAAGTATTACTTGATGCACAGGGCTACCACCGGCAGCAGAAACAATACTCATGTCATGTTTCTGATCTGCCCAGTCGAGCCCTATAAATGCAGTATATTGATTTGTTTTATTTTTCATAATAATTACCAAAAGGAATGGTTAATAAAAACAATTTAAGAAAGCATATTGCTGGTATTTCGAAAAACTTATAGCAAGACTTAAATAATCTGCTTCTGAGTATTCGTTTGAACCAGCAGCTCTCACTCGCCCGAAGCTCTGTTCAAAATCGTCATTCGATTAAGTTACGGTCATTCGTAACGGGGAGAGATGCATTCTTATATTTTCAAACAGTAATCATTTTCCTTTTGGAACAACTATAAGTTACAGCATGGAGTTTAGGCAAATTCTGCAACCACACCTTCTAAGTAACAAGATTAGCGCCCATGCCATGAAAACAACGTGTAAACGGCTATTTTGTTACTTTTGTAATAA
>DTXE01000138.1 GCA_012962595.1 Syntrophaceae bacterium
ACATCCTTTGCCGCATATTCGAGCTGTTTTTGAGTGAGATTATTTTGCGCCCAGTTAGTCTGTTGCTGCTCTTTATAATGAGTATTTAACAATTGCAATGCCTCCTTGGCGGCATGTTGCTCGGCTTCCTTTTTGCTCTTTCCTATACCATGGGAGATAATCTTACCATTTATTAACACCGTCACAAAAAAGGTCTTATCGTGATCTGGCCCCACCTCCCTCTCCACTTTATATGTGGGAACAGACTTAAATCGCTCCTGAGAGTATTCCTGGAGTTGGGTCTTATAGTCTTTTAAAAAATCGGTATGGATGGCCTCTTTTAAGATAATGGCAAAATGTCTTTTAATTACCTCAAAGGCGGGCATAAAGCCACCATCCAGGTAGATAGCAGCAACCAAGGCTTCGTAACCGTCAGCCAAAATGGAACTTTTACCTCTGCCTCCGCTTAGTTCTTCCCCTCTTCCCAAAAAAAGATAATTTCCCAGTTGTATGTCCCTGGCAACCTTTGCTAGTGTAGATTCATTGACCACCCAAGACCTTATCTTGGAGAGCTCTCCTTCACTATGATCAGGAAAGGCCTTTAATAAAAGGTCACGGATCACTAAATCCAAGACCGCATCACCCAGAAATTCCATCTTTTCGTTATCCTTGAGTGACAAGTCAGGATTTTCATTGGTATATGAGCGATGGGTTAGGGCCTGGTGGAGCCATTCTATATTTTTGAAAGTATAAGCCAGCTTTTCCTGAAGGCCACTTAAGTCTTCCATAATATCCAATATACCATAATAAATGAAGATTTTACAATACAAACGGCTACACTCTAGATATTTACCAATTTTTATACTATACTTCTTTAAGGTGGACAAATGAGGAATGCAAACCAAAAAATCCAAAGGCTTTATGAGTTGGTTAGGGACCAATTTTATCTGGGCGATGAGATATTTGAAATAGGGGACAGGAAATATGTGCCATTGGCACTATTTGGAATTTTAAATTTAATTCTAGATGGAAAGGAGCTCATCTTTGGTGAATATGGAAGTGGCAAGACTTCATCATCCGAGAGGATTTCCAGTTTGGTGAAAGGGCTTCCCCTAGAATTTGTTCAGGCTACCACTATCCATGGTCATCCAGAGCAAACTGAAGAGAAGATAAAGGCTACCTTGGATTTGGGGCGATTAGAAAAAGAAGGGGAGGAAGTAATTAAGTGGAAGATAATCCCTTATTCTCCCGTTGTTATCATTGATGAAATAAACCGCCTGCCCATAGGAAAACAAAATATGCTACTCAATGAAGTAGATAGGAATATATGGAGTTACAGGGGAGAAACTCTGATCCTCAAAGGAGGTAAATCCTTCTTTGCCACCATAAATTATCAGGATGCTGGAACAACAAAATTGATTGCCCCACTACTGGATCGATTTGACCTGGCAGTAGAGACCGGAGTAGTACACCCCATAAGAAAGAGGGTCATCAGAAGAGGAATTGATGAGGAGATCCTAAGAGACAAGGGGCTTACTCAAGAGATGATCGAGTATATTTTAAAAAACTGTGAAACCAGGCACTCTGAAAGGGTGGTTCAATATATAAACCAGAGGGCAGAAGAATTTAAAGAAGAGCTGGAAAAAAGGCTAAGGAAAAAGGGGCTTTATTTGCATATTCCAAGAACAGAGGAGGTAAGAGGAATAATAAGACAAATGGAAGAATTAGAAATTTCAGAAGATGCCGAGCTCTTTCTTGATTATGTGGGTCAAGAAATTTACTGCCAACGCACTTTAAAAAAGGATTTTTCGAGATGTAGTGGATGTCACTATACAAACTATCTGTGTTCTGATTTATACCATATCTCTAACCGAGCAGAACAGAGTTTATTTAAATATTCTAAGGCACTGGCCTGGATGGCCGGGGAAGAAGTGGTCACATTGGAACATGTCATAGCAGTCATACCTCATGCCCTTTGGCATAGAAGCGAGGTTAGTGATGAAAAACTCAGCGAAGTGAGAGAATTAGAGAAGGATTCCTGCGATGAATTCTACGCCGTTTGTGAATTGATGAAAGAGGTGAAAAAAAGATGGGAGGAACATAGGGATTATCAAATAGAAGCCTACCTGGCCCTAAAAGAAGGAGATAACGAGAGGCTTGTTAGGATGGCAGACAAAATAGATCACCCTTTCTTTAAAAGTCTGGTAAGAGAGCTCTGAAATAAAGGAATAAATGGATAAGGATTGGGAAAGTACAGTCAATAGGATTTTCAAGCAAGCTAGGAAGGATCTTTATTATCCGCCTATCGTAAAAGTAGAGCCTGCAGAGGTCCAAACAAGCGAAATAGATTTTTCTGGTAGAAAATATAAGATACACCTGGGAAGGAAAATTATCAAAAGACTTAGCCAAGAGGCATTGCTTGGCATGTTTCATCACGAGCTTAATCATTGGGCAAAACATCCTTACGATGCAAAAACCATAATCCTGGAATGCCACTTTCTGGGAGAGATATCTAATAAAGATGCCATAAGGAATCTTTATGATGATGTGGTCACAAACTTGGATCTCATAATCAATAAGGGGCTAGAGCATATAGCCCAGGTATATCGGGAACTACCGGCCATAAGCAAGATGGATAGGCTCTTAAGGGGATTTTACCAGGAAGTCACAGGCATAGATTTTGGTAAGATAGGGTTTGAGGAAAAATTTAAACAAAAGTTGAAGAGGCTGTGTGAGATAGACTTTCTTGATACCCATAAAGTTAGATTGAAGACCAACATAAGACAATTTGCCCAGATAATAGAGGATCTGGTGGATGAACAAATTCAGCTTCCCTTTAGTATCTTTTCTCATAAGGACCTTGGTCCAGAGGAAATTAAAAGGGCTATGAGGGATATTGCGAAGGAAGTAGATCCACAAGAATATAAAAGGATAACCGAGGAGGTCTTAAAGGATATTAAGTTAGATGTTAAGGAGGGGAAGGAAAAACAAGAGGCAGGGATTAGCCCAGGTGAAAAGACGTTACTTAAGGAACTTAAAAGGCCAGATGTGGGCTGGTATAAAATTAGGGCTCAACGATATGCCATTTACATCGAAGCTCTTTCAAAAAAGGGCTCTCTTTACCCCAGCGAAATAAGTGATTTTGGGCTAGATGATAGTATTGATACCTTCCACGCAATCGAGAGTTATGGGAAAGTTCTCCCAGGGCTGGCGAAGAAGTTTAAATTGGAGGAGTTTGAAGGCCATGAAGAAATTTCCATTCCAGATGCAATAATAATTATAGATTCATCAGGAAGCATGCGCAATCCAGATAAAGAAACTTCTTACGCGGTGCTTGGGGCCTTTTCCATCGCTAGAAACTATCTAGAACATGGCTCAAGAGTAGGGGTGATAAACTTCTCTAATGCAAATCTGGAGCTTGAGCTAACAAAGAATAGAGATAAGGTCTATGAAATGCTAAAGACATATCAAGGTGGTGGGACAACGCTCCATCTCAATGATCTCCAGCAATACATGGCTAAGATGAGTGGAAGGGAAATGGATTATATCTTGATGACAGATGCAGGAATCGACAATATACAAAAAGTTGTGGACTATTTCTCAAGGCTCAAAAGCAGACTGACCATCATTTGGATTAAAAGTGATGTAAAGGAGTATGAGAGATTTCAAAAATGCTGTGAGCTTTTAAGAGAGAAACTTCCAGCCTCTGTCACTTTCATAGAAGTTGAGGATGAAAAAGATATTCCTCGCATAGCAGTGGGAAAGAGCTTTGGGGTCTATGCAGGGCATTAAAACATTATTAGAAAAAAATCCAAATTTGTTGAAGGTTGAATCCTTTCATCCTGAAAGGAATGAGAAGAGGAGTCGATATAAGAAGGTAATAAAGGCTGATTATGACAAACTCTATGAGTTAGCTAAGGAATACATAAGCTGGGGGAGAGGTATACCAAGCTGGAGAGTAGATTGGGCCATTGAAAAAATCTTTAATTTTGGAAAGGGCATGGCCAAGGAATACCATCTAGACCTTCTAGAGATTGATAGACTCTTTAACCAGGTTTTGCCCCATTATATGAGGGGTGGATTATTGGGATGTCTCATTTCTGGCTTATACACAGATATAATTAAAGAAGATGATACCCTGAGGCTATATCTCAAAAGATACCCTGCAACGGTATCTGGTCTGGGATATCGACACCATAAAGGAAAACTTGAAATTATTGGTAATAGAGCCTACTACCTAGGAGTAGAAATGGAACATGGCCAGATTTTGGTCAGGGGCAATGTGGGAAACTATCTCGGAAAATCAATAAAAGGTGGACAAATAATGGTGGAGGGTAATGCCAGGAACTGGGTAGGAGAGAGGATGAAAGGGGGCTTGATATTCATTAGAGGTGATGCCGGACATATAGTTGGGAAAAAAATGACCGGAGGTGAAATAGTAGTGGAGGGTGATGTCGGATATTGGGTTGGAGACGATATGAGAGGAGGTGTAATAAGAATAAAAGGGAGGTATCAATCTCTGGGTGGTGAAAGAAGAGGTGGTGAAATCTATATCTTGGGAAATAAATGGGAAAGGATCGGATAGACTCCATTTAGTGAACTTTCCCCCATCTTCCCTTTATGGTTTGTATGGCTTCAAGAGCAATCTCCCTGAGTACTGGTCTCTTGCCCCTCGCTATGTTCTCTAAGTTAGGAAGTATGGTTTCATCACCAATTAGTCCTAGCAGAAAAATGATATCCCCTTTCTCCCTCTCCTCAGTTCTCTCAAATAACTCTAACAGTTGGGTCATCACATTTTTAATCATAACTGGTTTTTCTTGAGAAATAGACTCAAGCACTACCATCACCCCAAGCCTTGCTGGCCATTCAGGATCTAAAAGCAAGTCTAGGAAATTTCGAGGAATTTCTTTTTCTTTCAAAAATCTTTCAATTAGCTCTTGGGCCCGCGCCTCCTTTAATATCGCTTTATAGACTTCTGCATCATATTGGGCCCTAGCAGCTTTCCCCACCCATTCAATCAGCTTATCCTTAGTTTGGCTCCCCACCAAAAAATAATCATCTTGAATGATGACTGTGGGGGCAGCTGTCACCTGATATTTTCTAGCTACCTCAGGAAAAAGAGAGACATCATAGACTTGGGAAGAAATCTTGGGAGAAGCGATGGCTACCTTATTAGCCAGGGCCACAGCTGAGGCACAATGGGGACAACGTCCGGAAATCATAGTTTTAATAGAAACCTCTTTTTTTAAATGTTTGAGTTCCAGTACTGTTTCTCTGGGCAGGCTTGCCTCCCTCTTTGAGAGGAGCAAAAGGGTCTCGATAAAAATCGCCTCCTCTTCTCCTCTGGGCAAAGCGAAATAATAGATGTTTCCTTTTGACCCATTGCTATCTAAACGAATAGCTGGATATGCCTCAAGGGGTTCCAGGTCATAGTGGAGGGCAAGTTTTTGGGAGTATTTTATAAGAGATTGGCAATAGTCTTCGAACTGAAGGAATAAATCTTTATTTTTGGAGTTGATCAGGGTGAGTCGTAATGGGTCTTGAAGGCCTTTTAGTCTTTGATACATGATCCTATCATAATTTTGCTCTAATGGAAAAGAAAGTCCTTCGTGGATAAAGGAGTGGACTTTCGGTTTTAATCTCTGCCATAAATATAATTTGCAATCCTTTCTCTATCTTCTTCACTGATCTGTTTAAATTGGACCCCCAAATTATACCTCTCGGCACCATTTATTCTCCTAGACCACTTTACTTCCCCAATGACCCTAACCGTCACTGCAGAGGTATAAAAGAAAGAACCAGGTGGCAGGAAAAGCTGGATATCCAACAAACTATGTGGAGCGATAGGGTAACTAACGGGGAACATAATCCCACCTGAACTTACATTCATGGTGGTTGACTTTTCACCCACACCTCTCTGCACCTGATTAATAACGGAATAGCTAGCATGAGCCTCACATACTACCCGGCGGTACCTTCTTCTTTCAGCTTCCATCTATCTCATCCTCCCTTAAAATTTAGTCCAATACCTCTATCCCCAAATTACCCAGGATTTAGCTCTATAATTTTTAATGATTATTCAGTCTACTCAGTAAATCTATAGGCGATGCTGAGTTAACTCAATAATCATTTAATCTAGCACAATTTGAGGTTAAATATCAAATCCTGGTGGAAATGTCAAAATCGTTTTGAGAACATTAAGGAGGCCAGCCTCCCGAATTTCTTAAAAAACCTTTCATGTGAAACCCTCATGGCCTTCGGTCACAAACAAATATGAAAGAGTCTGTCTGATAACCTGGAATGATTTTTGCGGTCTGAAAAATTGATTATATCTCTATCTGTTCACCTAATTACTTGCATGATTCACATATACGATTTGCTCTGAAAAGTGGGGGAATGTGGTTGGGGGCAAATAAGACCTTTTGATCCACAGACGGGTAAGGCTTTATACAAAGAAAAAAAGATTTATTATCTTAACCCCAAA
>DTXE01000139.1 GCA_012962595.1 Syntrophaceae bacterium
CCGTAGCTTACATATTCTACTACCACCAAAGGAGTATTATCTTTGCCTTCTCTTGTGCAACAGAATTTCACTCTGATATTCATTTTTTTCGAATTAAAACTAATCTCACTAACATATTTAACGCCTTCACTTCCCATCGTTGTAATGTAAGAGACATCTGCACCTTTGAGGTATAAAGAGAGACACATCCAGAATACACGACCAATGAGGGTGGCTTGTCAGATTCGCTTTTTGGCTGGGATTAAACTAGAAAACTGCGGTGCCTTTGCAGAACGTTAAGAGGTCTGAAAGAAAATGAGCAAGGTAAAACTCCCCCGCCATTTCTCTCTAAAAATTATCAGTGATCTTAATAACTAATATAAAACTTAGCTTATAAGATGTCAAATATCCAACATAATTAGCCGATTTTTTGATTTTAGAGAAAAAATCGAGCCAACAATACCCCCCATTAAGGTTGCCAAGGCATCATAAAAATAGTTGACAAAGCACCTAATCTTAAATATTTAACAAGGTTAAGTCAAGAGGCTTTCTTGGTACTTAACCACATCCATCTAACGATTGAAACCTTGCCCCTTAATAGTGTTTCTAGCTTAATGCAAGAGAGCTTTCTTGTTTATCGTTGGCCTTAACAGTAGTAAAAGGGAAATTTAATTGTGAGCCTTTAAGTGAAAGAAGATAAAGGGAAACTAAATATTGCCATCGTAGGAGGTGGCCTTAGATGCAAGGCCATTTTGAAGATGTTTGAGGCCGAACATATATTAACGGCAAACATCGTGGGTGTTGCGGATATTAATGAAAATGCAATCGGCTTCAAGTACGCTCAGAAGAAAGGGATATTTACTACCAAAAATTATGGGGATTTTTACAAATTTAGAGATTTGAATCTAATTATTGAATTAACAAACGATGATAAGGTTCCAGAGCAGATTATTAAGACCAAACCTACTCATGTTCGACTTATGGACCATAACATTGCCAGGCTATTTTGGGATGTGATGGTTTATACCAGAGGACTGATCGAAAGTAATCCAGATTTATTGGTGACTTTTGATAAGGATGGGATCATCACCGATCTCAATGAGGCAACTATAAAGGCCACTGGCTACAAGCTGGAGGAACTCATAGGCACCCCCTTCAAGAACTATTTTACTGACCCAGAAAGGGCTGAGCAGGGTGCTATGATTGCCGTTAAAAGAGGCAAGGTTGCCAATTATGAACTGGTTATGAAATGCAAAAGCGGCGAAGAGATACCCGTATCTTACAATGCCATTGCGGTTAGAGATGCTGAAGGAAACATCCGCGGTGTTTTGGCTACTGCCAGGGATATAAGGCATGTCTGGGAAAAGCTTGCCCGCTCTGAGAAATTGGCCGTTTTAGGAAGGCTATCTGGTGGCCTAGCCCATGAACTCCGCCAGCCTCTGGGGGTTATGAACAATGCCATCTATTTCCTCAACATGACCATGACCGATGCAAATGAAGTTACCAGGGAGTATCTTAAGATACTTGAGACCGAAATCCAAAATGCCGAACGAATTGTAAAAAATCTCTTGGACTTTATTCGCACAAGGCCACCTGAAAGGGAAGAGGTGGTGGTTGAACAGATTATTGAGGGAATCTTAGATACATGTAGGATTCCTAAAGGAATAAATATATCTCTTCAATTTCAAGCCGGTAAACCCTTGGCATTTGTAGACCCCAATCAGATGAGACAGGCCCTTTTTAACCTAATCCACAATGCTATTCAGGCCATGCCTAAAGGAGGAGAGCTAACCATTAGAACCGGCAATCGGGCAAATTCCATCACCATTGACATTATCGACTCGGGTTATGGTATATCAAGCGAAGATCTGGAAAAGATATTCGAACCGTTATATACCACCAAGGCAAGGGGGATAGGTATGGGATTAAGTGTCACTAAAGGGCTTGTTGAAGCTAACGGAGGAACTATTAAGGTTAAGAGCGAAATTAATAAGGGAAGTACTTTCACTGTAAATCTACCCACGAAGAAGTGAGGGAACCCAACGGAGGTGAAACGATGAACGTTTTAGTAGTCGATGATGACCATGGAATGTGTAAGACTTTATGTGATATCCTCAGCGTCAAAGGATATGGCTGTGAGGCCGCTTACAGTGGAGAAGAGGCCATCCAAAGGGTCAGGCAGAAAGATTATCACTGCATCCTGATGGACATCAAGATGCCAGGAATAAATGGGGTTGAGGCCTTTCAGACCATCAGAAAGATGACCACCAACACAGTGATAATATTAATGACCGCCTACTTTACAGATCCATCGGTCCTGGAGGCTAAGCGACAAGGGATACTGGCCGTGCTACCCAAGCCCCTCAACATTACATCTTTTTTAAACTTTCTTTCCACCTTGGAAAAGGGGAAGGCCATACTTATCGTAGATGATGATCCCCACTTTTGCTGGACCATGGGCAATATCCTTAAGGAGCAGGATTTCAAGATTCAGGCTGCCTTAAGTAGCGAAGAGGCAGTGGAGAAGATCACTAAGGATGGGGTAGATATCGTTCTCTTGGATATGAAGCTTAATGGACTAACTGGCCTGGATGTCCTGAAGTTAATGCGAAAGGCTGAGCCAAATATCCAGGTTATTTTAATTACCGGCTATTACCAAGAGATGGCAGAGGCGATTAAGGATGCGCTGGATATCAAGGCATATACCTGCCTTTACAAACCATTAGATATGGATAAGTTATTCAGGACATTAGAAGAAATCTATCGTAAAAAATGGCAACAACTATTGGGCCAGTTATCAGCTGAGATATAAGAGGCAAGAAGCAGTTTTTACGCCCTAGGTGTTTCTGTGGCTAACGATAAAGACAAAATTTTAATTATCGATGATGACCATAGTATGTGCAAGACATTGGGTGACATCATCAAGGCAAAGGGATATCTACCGGTAATTGTATATGATGGGACTAATGCTATAGAGGAAGTGGGTAGGAACGATATCTCTGCTGCCATTATTGACCTAAAACTTCCTAATGAGCATGGTATCCAGATCTTGAAATCCCTAAAAGAGATTTCACCTGAGACCGAGGCCATTATCTTGACAGCATATGCCTCTCTTCCCACGGCCATCCAGGCTATAGATTATGGGGCCTTTGGCTACCTTGAAAAACCATATAATGTAGATCAACTCATGGTAACTTTAGAAAGGGCCTTGGAGCGACGTCACTTGCTGCAGGAGAGAAAAAGGTTGATGGAGGAAAGGGAAAAGGCCTATTTATCCTTAAGAGAGGTGTACCATGGTGTTAGGGCCTGCCTGGAGGCCAAAAAGGAAGTTCTTTCTAAACAATCTGTAAGTGGTGCCATCAATAAGGTATATGACATAACCCATTCTATGTTCAAGTGTCACCCATTCTTTTTTATCCTCAATGCCTCAAAAACCAATCTTACTTCCATTGCTCAAGTCCATCCGAACCTGTTTGAACACTTAAAAGTTGCCAAAGCCAGTGATATCTCTCCCTTAATCCAATGGCTATCCACCATAAAGGCCATAACCCTCTTTGAAAGTCATAGCGAACCTCCTAGGCCATTGGTTCCCTTTATGGCCCGTTATCCTTCCTGGTATGCTATCCCATTAGTTGCCGAAAGTGAATGTATCGGATGCTTTGTTGCTGCCTTTACCCAGCCTAGAGTCCTATCTCCAATGGATAAGAATTTTTTGGTGGAACTTGTTTCTGAGATGGGGGGACCTATTAGACAGACAGTCCTTTTTGAGGAACAAATTGATGACCTTAAGGATTGTATAGCCGGGCGGACGACCTACTTTGGTCTGGTGGGCAAAAGTAAACCTATGCAGCAGATATATGATCTTATTAAGGATGTTTCTGCCACCAATACCACCATCTTGATCACCGGAGAAAATGGAACCGGAAAGGAACTAGTGGCCAGAGCAATTCATAAAAATAGCCCAAGAAAGAACGGTCCCTTTATTGTGGCCAACTGTTCAGCCTATCCCCAAACCCTCCTTGAAAGTGAGCTTTTTGGCCACGAGAAAGGGGCCTTTACCGGTGCCATTCGGCAGAAAAGGGGGCGTTTTGAACTGGCCCATGGAGGGACACTCTTTCTGGATGAAATCGGCGAGATTCCACCGGCCACTCAAGTTATGCTTCTTCGTGTGCTTCAAGATCATGAATTTGAAAGGGTGGGTGGTGAAAAGACTATAAAGGCAGATGTAAGAATCGTTGCAGCTACCAATAGGGATTTAAGGAAAGAGATGAAGGCTGGCCGATTCCGGGATGATCTCTATTATCGTCTAAACGTCATTTCCATCCACTTACCCCCTTTAAGAGAGCGCAAGGAAGATATCCCCTTACTTTGCAATCATTTTCTTAAAAAATTCAGTATAAGAGATGGTAAGGATATCAAGAGATTCTCCACTAAGGCCATGAAATTATTATTGGAACATGATTGGCCTGGTAATGTTAGAGAGCTGCAAAATACTGTAGAATATGCAGTTACCTTGGCTAAAGGGAAGACCATAAAAGAAGACCTTCTGCCAGTGGCTATTAGAAAGACATCCAAAGAACCTACCTCCTTAGCAGATTATGAAAAGCGACTTATATCGAAGGTGCTCAAAGAATGCAACTGGAATAAGCACCAGGCAGCCAGGCGTTTAGACATCAGCCGGGCAACCCTCTATAGCAAAATAAGACGTTATGGCCTCAATCCATAGTGGGTCGTATTTTGAACAACAATAATTGGATTCATTCCCATTCAATCCCAATTCTCCCGGATGTATCAGAGTCGGATTCTAAACAGCCTCAGGTAAAAACGGCAACCCTACACCCGACTCTTGTATCTTAAAACCAAAGGTCATCTTGGGTAAATGAGTCTATTAATGGGTCGAAAATTATACACAAAAGGAAATTTGGGTCTACCCCATTTCTCATTTAGTTCACGTCAAAAAGTCCAAAAAAACAACTAGTTGTAACTTCTCCCACCTCTTATACTCTCATGGCATATAAGTTGCAGAGATAATCCGCAAGATCTTCTTAAAAGGCCTATGAATCACTATACCAAATGGATAGTCCTTAACCAAACCTTTTACTGTGAGCGTTTCCGATGTAATCTTCTTCCTGAGCGCTGCATCCAGCGGCAAAAAAGCTATATTCCTGAGGTATACGAAGCCTGTGCCCATTGCAGGCAAGGTCTACAGATTACTCGGAAATCAACAAAAACAAGTCCAGGCTCTCTAAACAACCCTCCTTCTGGAGGATTGTTTCGACACCATAGAAAAAAACCACAGCATATTCATTAGTTATCTTCAGGGTGATACTAACACCTTATGAGTACAAAAACCCATAGGAGCAACCCAGATGAATCTATTCTAGACGAGACCAGTTTACAATTGATAATTTTCTTTTTGGAGCAACACGGAGCCTTAAAGGCCCAGACAGCAACACTACATTAGAAAGATTAAATATGGAGGTAAACTATCATGGCCCAGAATTTCCGTATAAGGGTTGTCAATCAAAATAAAAAGATAGTTTTTAAACTACGAGGCGATCTAGATGGTTCCTCGGCCGCTATGATTTTAGGAAAGTTAGAAGATTATCAAGGTCTCCCACTCGTCTTAGATTTTAGTAAAGTGAGAAAATACCATCCCTTTGGGTTGCACACCCTAAAATGGGTTGAAGGGAAAGATGTAATTATAAAAGGCTTAAAAGATACTACTTCCACATGATGGTCTGCTTTCAGTATAGTATACCAGAAGAAAGAAGACGTTCTCCCAGAGTGTACACTCCTCCAATAGTGCTGTATAGATTTTCAGACGGATATGCACTTCTAGGAGTGAAAAGGCTTGATATCAGTGAGGGAGGAATACGTCTCCTTCTTCCTGAACATCCTGGAGCTAGGGTAATACAATTGATAATTTATCTTTCTGATCCCCCCATTTGTGTCAAGGGAAAAGCGGTGTGGATAAAAGAGAGGGAGACTGAAGAGGGGAGATTTTTTGAAACAGGAATAGAATTCATACAGATGAAATCAGCAGATAAGGTGGAAATTGCAGCCTTCATTTATGACACCTTATCCTAGGGTCAGTTAAGGTTGTTACAAAATAACTCCCATGATATGGAAGTAACCAAAAGGGCCTTTAAAATGGCTGATAGACCAAGTTATGAAGAATTGGAAGCAGGGATCCGATTTTTAGAAGAGGAATTAGCCAAGAAGAAGGACCTAGAACTGGCCCTAAGGGAGTCGGAGAAAAAATATAGAATCCTAACCGAAAATTCCTCAACCGGCATCGTTATCCACCAAGACGGAATCCTCCGGTTTGTCAATAAAAGGGCCGGTGAAATTCTAGGTTACACCAGTAAGGAACTCCTAGGAGTGGAGCCCTGGAAGTTAATCCACCCAGAAGACAGAGATATGGCAATTGAGAGAGCATCGAAGAGAATTAAGGAAGAGGATGTTCCATCTCATTATGAGATAAGGGGGTTGAGGAAAAATGGGGAGACCTGTTGGTTAGAAGTGAGACCTGCACTCCTGGAATACCAGGGAAGGCCTGCCATACTGGTAAATGTGGTGGATATTACCAGGCGCAAGCAGGCAGAAGAGGAGATCAAGCGACTTTATGAAGAGGCCAGAGACGTGGCCGATAGGGATCCACTGACCGGTCTATTCAACCACCGTCGGATCAATGAAATCTTAGAAAATGAGATTCAGAGGGCTAAGAGGAAAATGGATATCTTTTCAGTGATGATGATGGATGTAGATGGCCTGAAGCTTATCAATGATACCTACGGTCACATTATAGGGGATAGGCTTCTCCAAAAAGTGGCTTCCATTTTGAGGAATTCCTCCAGATCAGTAGATTCCATAGGCCGCTATGGGGGAGACGAATTCTTGATGATCTTACCCTATACCGATGGAGAAAGAGCAAAAACCATAGCCCAAAGGATTTCTCAGCATATCAAACAGGAGGGATTAAAAATAAATGAGGATACAAATATCTCCGTCCGTCTGAGCATGGGGATAGCTACCTATCCCTTTGATAGCATGATTCCATGGGAGCTTATTTCTTGGGCCGACCGACGTATGTATGAGTCCAGGCGGCTTGAGAGAAGTGCAGTCTCTACCACCATGCCCGAAGTGTCTGAATTTTTGGCTGTCAAAACTCCATCCTTTAGAATCCTTCAAGGTCTTGTTGCTGTGATAGACGCCAAGGATCATTATACCAAGATCCATTCCGATTTAGTCACGAATTACACTCTTTCCTTAGGCACAGAGATGAATCTATCTCATGAACAAATGGGAGTTTTACAAATGGCAGCCCTCCTTCATGACATGGGCAAAATCGGGGTACCCACCAGCATCTTGAGAAAGCCAGGGTGCCTCAAAAGAGAGGAGTTTGACATTATTAAGCAACATCCAGAGTTAGGTGCCACGATGCTAGATGGCCTATTACCACACCGAGAAGATGTGATGGATGCAGTAATGTATCACCACGAGAGGTATGATGGTAAAGGCTACCCCGGCAAGTTAAAGGGTGGAGACATACCCCTCTCGGCAAGAATTATTGGAATCGCAGATGCTTACTCTGCTATGATTACCGACAGACCCTATCGGAAGGCCTTGACCAAAGATCAGGCTATAAAGGAGTTAAAGAAAAGTGCCGGCACACAATTTGATCCAGATTTGCAGTGATCATTGAAGTCTGTCTCTTTATCAGTGACCTCAGGTAATCCCTGGTGAGCTCATGACCAATGAACTTGGTATAGGCTGAGTCTCCTCCTATCTGGTCGATCTTGAGCGCCAGTTTTACATTATACTTTGACATGTCATTGGTGAGATCTCCCAGTGTGACCTCAATAACCCTGCCCAGTAATTGTTCAGGTTCATTGGAAAAAGTTTC
>DTXE01000140.1 GCA_012962595.1 Syntrophaceae bacterium
CAGCGCGCGGGCGCTATCCGAGGAGGAGCGGGTGGAGGAACTGGCGGCCATGCTGGGCACCGCCACTGCCGTCACCCCCTGGGCGGACATAGCCCTTGTCGACTGCCATCCTGATCAATTCGTCATACACGCCCCTCCTCACTGTTCTGCCTGTTTAGCAAGGAGACATTTAACGTCTTTTTGAAGGAGTTGGAGAGAGGTTAAGCAAAAACCCTCTTAAATATGTAGTCCACATACCTTAAATGATGTCCTAAATCAAAGCATTGGTCAATCTCCTGAGGCGAAAGTCTAATCATAATATCAGAATCCTTGAGAAGAATGGTCTTAAAATCCTCACTATCTTCCCAGGCCTTCATGGCATTTCTCTGGACTAGGGCATAGGCATCATCTCGACCAAGCCCCTTTCGCATGAGTTCTAGGAGAATCCGCTCGGAAAATATCAACCCCTTGGTCTTATTAAGGTTATCCATCATGTGCTGTGGATAGACAATAAGTTGCTCAATGAGTTTGATACACCTATTAAGCATGTAATCTAAAAGGCAAGTGCTATCTGGCGCAATTACCCTCTCCACAGATGAATGACTGATGTCTCTCTCATGCCATAGAGGAACATTTTCCAAGGAGGCCAAACTATATGATCTTACCAGTCTAGCCAGACCTGACAGATTTTCGGAAATAATGGGGTTCCTCTTATGGGGCATGGCCGATGAGCCCCTTTGGCCTCTAGCAAAATACTCCTCTGCCTCAAGAACCTCAGTCCTCTGGAGATGCCTTATCTCCACCGCTATGTTCTCGATTGAACTGCCAATGATGGCCAGTGTGGTGAAATATTGAGCATATCGGTCCCTTTGGATTATCTGGGTGGATATGGGGGCGGGTTTAAGCCCACATTTTTCACAGACATAGGCCTCAACCTCTGGAGCAATATGAGCAAAGGTTCCCACTACCCCAGATATCTTGCCATAGCTTATATTATCCTTGGCCTCCTGCATACGCTTAAGATTCCTCTTCATCTCCTCGTACCACACGGCCAGTTTTAGGCCAAAGCTAATGGGTTCTGCATGCACGCCATGAGACCTTCCTATCATGATAGTATCTTTATACATAAAGGCCTTTTCCTTCAAGATATGAAGCAATGCCTTTATATCATCTATAATGATTTCCGATGCCTCCTTAAGGAGCATGGCCATGGAGGTATCCAAGACATCGGATGAAGTAAGTCCCAGGTGTATGTACCTGGCATCCTCGCCCAAACTCTCTGCCACGCATGTAATAAAGGCAATGACGTCATGTCTCACCTCCTTTTCAATTGCCTCCATACGAGGCAAGGAAAAGCGGGCATTCTTTTTAATCCTTTCAAGCGAGTCCCTGGGAATTTCTCCCAGTTCAGCCAATGCCTCACATACCCGTATTTCTACCTCCAACCATTTCTGATACTTATATTGTGGTCTCCATATTTTCCCCATGGGCTCCCGGGTATATCGTTCAATCATGGTGATCCCTCCCAAAATAAAATCCCAAATTCAAAAGGACTATATTTATTTGGGTTTTGGATTTTTCACATTGATCATTATTTTTCTTATTCTTATAGGGTC
>DTXE01000141.1 GCA_012962595.1 Syntrophaceae bacterium
AAATCCCAAATCCCAAACAATACCAAATATCAAAACCCAAATGACCAAACATACCTGGAAAAGTTATTGGATTTTGGATATTTAAGTTTTGAATTTATTCGGTATTTGATGCTTGGGATTTGGAATTTAAACAAGAGGAGCTATTTTCACATGAAACATTCATGATTGTGCCCTCTTCAATATCTTTTAAAACATACTGTGGGATCTTCAAGATATTAGAGACCTGTTTAATGGTTGGCTTTCTCTTTTGTCTTCTTTTTTGAAAACTCCTCTCTAACTGGGCGGTAGTTAACAATATTGTCAGTAATTCTCTTCATTTTCGGGTCCTCAAAGTCAAGTTGAGGGAGTAGATGCGGGATATAATTATCGCAGAGATACCTCAACAGTTTCTGTTTTTCTTTTATTCTGGTTACTAGCGCCGAATCAGATTGAGGTCTAGACCTTCCTTTACCACGTCTTTTGCTACGCCTTTTGGCATTGCCACTTTCCATAGCGGGTATATACTATCAATATTAGGGTTTAGCAAGGAAAAATACTGCTACGCTCAAGAGACAGTGAAAAAATTCTTGACAAACTATCCTTTTGTATAGTATCTATTTGGATAGCTAAGATAGTTATATGCCCGGTGTAAGGAGGGGAAACGATGGACTGGAGACCGTGGTTTCCGGAGGTTTTAGTGGGAGGAAAGACAGTTTCCGTTAGGAGTCTCCGACTCCCGGATGAATCCACATTGTGGCGGAGGTACAGGGTATGCACTGTGGAGGACTCTTTTAGACCAAAATTTACCTCAAGGCCTGCATCAGGAAGGCTAGCCAAAGACCCTTCAGGCAAGATCGGTGCCCTTATAACCGGCCTTTACTCAGGATGGGTAAAGGTTGGCCGACAGCTTCAAACCCAGCCCTACCTTTTCGTCCCCTTAAATGCCCTAAGCAAAAAGGTGCAGAAATCTTTGTTAAGGCAGATAGACTATGAATTGTTTGAAGAAGATGGCGTAATATTGGCAAGAGAAAGGTCATAAGAAGTTTCGAGGAGGTGCTAAATGGAACCCTTATCAACCCGGCAGGAAGAGATACTTAAGTTTTTGGCCCATTATCAGGCTGAACATGGTTTTCCTCCTACAGCCAGGGAGATTGCTGGGCATTTCGGATTTAAGTCCCATAAGGCGGCAGTAGACCATGTGAAGGCCTTAGAACGCAAAGGCTATCTCCAGCTCCATAAAGGTAAAAGCCGTGGAATGGAGATTACTTCCAATTATCCATCATTTTCCGGGATAATACCTGTGGTGGGGAGGATAGGTGCAGGAACACCTATCTTTGCCATAGAGAATCTGGAAGAGACTCTCAAGATCGACTCTAGCCTCTTCTCAAGAGGGGAGTGCTTTGCTGTAAGGGTTAAAGGTGACTCCATGATTGAGGCACACATCAAGGATGGGGATTATGTGATCCTTAAAAGGCAGGATTATGCTGAAAATGGGGATATCGCTGGGATTGTTATGGGAGATGAGGTTACCTTGAAATACTACTACAAGAGGAAGGGCCGCATTGAACTTGTACCTGCCAATCCCAAACTTAAACCCATCATCATTGAGCCAGGGTCAGAATCCCTACAGATTGCAGGAATCATGGTGGGATTAATCAGGAGGAGATAGCAGGTTGCACAGGAGCCTCTATGTCATTTACACATCTTCATGTCCACAGTGGCTTTTCCTTTCTCTATGGAACCTTTACACCAGAGGCTCTGGTGGAAAAGGCCTACACCCTGGATATAGACTCCTGTGCCTTGACCGACAAAAATGGCCTCTATGGAGCCATCCGCTTCTATAGGGCTGCAAAAAAGAAAGGAATTCATCCCATCCTAGGAACAGAGGTAACACTTGAAGATGGATCATCCCTCATCCTTCTTGCCTCATCCCTTAAAGGGTATGGTAATCTGTGTAAGCTCATAACCCATATGCATACCTCAAATGAAAGGGATAACCCCAAATGTTCCCTTGAGATGCTTGAAAGGCATAGATCTGATCTCATTGCCCTGACTGGTGGAAGAGAGGGGAGGCCCTGGAGTCTGACTGCCCAGGGAAGGAAAGATGAGGCACTGAGTTTTGTCTCCCACCTCAAGGATATCTTTGGCAAAGATAACCTCTTTATTGAGATACATAATCACCACCTCCCAGGTGATAGAGAAATTATGGAGGTCTTGGCTGACCTGGGCCATACCTTAAATCTTTCCCTGGTTGCCACCAATGGGGTGTGTTTTCTGGAGCCAGAGAATTACAGGGTTCACCAGGCTCTGGTGGGGATTCAAAGGGCTGTCCACCACCGGGATGTAGCACCAGTACCAAATCATGAATTTTACCTCAGATCCTCAAAGGAAATGAAATCTTTAATCCCTTATCAAGATGCCCTTGAACATACCTCACTCATCGCTGAGCGGTGTAGGTTTGACCTTCCCTTAGGCAGACTTAATCCTCCGTCCTCTCCCTCTCCAGATGGTAAAAATCCCCATCAAGTGCTCATTAAGCTGTGTTACAAGCAGCTTTCAAAGAAATACTGGCCCATTCCGGCAAAGGTCTTGAGGCAACTGGAGCACGAGTTAAGGCTTATTGAAGAAAGAGAGCTTAGCGATTACTTTCTTATTGTTTATGACATCCTTGGCTATGCCAGAAAGAAGGGCATCCGCTGCACGGTGAGAGGTTCTGCTGCCGGTTCTTTAGTTAACTATCTCCTTATAGGCGGGGTTGATCCTATAGTCCATGACCTCTTATTTCAAAGGTTTCTCAATGAAGATAGATACGATATGCCTGATATAGACCTTGATTTTGATTCTGATAGAAGGGATGAGGTTACCGAATATGTCCTTGATAAATACGGATCTGACAGGGCGGCCTTGGTGGCCACCATCCCTACCTTCAAGGCCAGAAGTGCGGTTAGAGAGATAGGGAGGGCCTTAGGTTATAGCTATGGGAAGATAGATACACTGACCAACTTTCTGCCTTATTATCTTAAAGGCTCACAGTTAGAAGAGGCATTTCAAAGGCTCCCTGAACTTAAAGGGAGTGATTTAGAAAGGGAAAGGGAAATATTGGATATTGCCTCTAGGCTTGATGGCCTTCCTAGAAACCTTTCTATTCACTCAGGAGGCATAGTCATATCAGGAGATCAACCTCTGACCTCATTAGTTCCTGTTGAGATCTCGGCAAAGGGATTCCCAGTTGCTCAATTTGACAAGGATGATATAGAGGCCCTAGGCCTTGTTAAACTCGACCTTCTGGGATTGAGGATGCATACCGCCATAAATAAGAGCTTAGGCTATTTAAAAGAAAAAGGGGTTGATCTTAATCTAGAAGAACTTCCACTTAATGACTCCAAAACCTATCATTTACTTAGATCCACAGATACAGTGGGGGTATTTCAGCTTGAATCTCCTGGCCAGAGGCAGCTTCTAGGGAGGCTTCAGCCTAGGTGCTTCTCAGATATCATAGCCGAGATATCCCTGTTTAGGCCTGGTCCCATGCAGGCAGATATGATCACCCCTTATGTCAGAAGGAAAAACAGCCAGGAGAAGATAACCTACTTGCATCCTACCTTAAGGCCCATTTTGAAAGAGACCTATGGGGTGATAATTTTTCA
>DTXE01000142.1 GCA_012962595.1 Syntrophaceae bacterium
ACTTGGGCCAAATTAGGTCCGAAATTGGTCAGGATTTTCTTCTGAATAAGACATTCCCTTTAGTTTTGAAGTCTAGAAAGGCGATTTCTCGAAAGCCTTGGTAAATCATTTGCCCTTGACAATATTACAATAATACTTATCATACTAAACTCTTGGGGTGCCAAGGAGGACTCATGAAAACATTTATGCCTAAAAAACAGGATATTGAAAGACGTTGGTATCTTATAGATGCTAATGGCAAGATATTAGGAAGGCTTGCCAGTTTTATAGCCTCACGTCTCCGAGGAAAACATAAACCCATTTATACGCCTCATGCAGATACTGGAGACTTTATCATTGTAATCAACGCTGAAAAGGTGCGTTTGACAGGAAACAAATTAAAGGATAAAGTATATTACCGTCATACAGGGTATATTGGTGGTGTTAAGTCTATAACTGCCGAAAAACTCTTACAGAAAAAGCCAGAGAATCTGATTAGGTTTGCGGTAGAAGGTATGCTTCCTAAAAACCGCCTGGGAAGAAAGCTTATTAAAAAATTGAAGATATATGCTGGGAGTGATCACCCTCATGAAGCTCAAAAGCCCGAGATTTTGGAGATTTGAAAGGGGGTAGTAAATGCCAGAAATAATATATGGTGCCACGGGAAAGAGGAAAATGGCTATAGCCAGAGTTTGGCTAAAACCTGGAAGTGGTAATATCTTGGTTAATGGAAAAAAGGTGGAGGAGTACTTTGGGATAGAAACCCTGAAGAACGTTATCAGACAGCCACTCTATCTTACTAACACCGGTGATAAATACAATATCTCCGTCAATGTCAAAGGTGGTGGGATATCTGGCCAGGCTGAAGCTATAAGGCATGGAATTGCTAAGGCATTACTGCAGACAAACCCAGAATTTAGATCCATATTAAAAAAGGCGGGGCTCCTTACCCGTGACCCCAGGACAAAAGAGCGCAAAAAGTATGGTCAACCAGGGGCTAGGGCCCGTTATCAGTATTCTAAGAGGTAACACTCCTTTTACCACAATAGGGGAAAGTCTCTTATTGTGGCATTCCTTTTTTATCCTGTTAGAATAAATTCTAACGGGGTTTACTGGTGGCGTATGTTGAAAGTAGCCATTGTGGGAGCTACGGGATATACTGGCTTAGAACTGGCAAGATTGCTCATAAAGCACCCAGAGATTCAATTAGTAGCAGCTACCACTAGAACATATAAAGACCTGCCTTTATCTTCCGTGTTCCCAGAACTAACTAATGAAACCCATGTGGTATGTGAGGAACTTTCTATCGAAAGAATATCCGAAATCTCTGATTTAATATTTACAGCCCTACCGCATAAAACAGCTATGGAGGTAATTCCAGAGTTTTTAGAGAATGGGAAAAGGGTGGTTGATTTAAGTGCTGACTTTCGTTTCCGAAATGTATCGGTATATGAAAAATGGTATCAAAGGCATACTGCTCCACAGATTGCAAAAAAGGCGGTTTATGGCCTTCCTGAGATATATCATGAAAAGATAAAAAGGGCGAGTCTTATAGCCAATCCTGGATGCTATCCCACGGGTGCTATACTGGCCTTGGCCCCTCTCCTTAAAAGCCATATGATAAATACCAAAGGCATCGTCATAGATGCAAAGTCCGGTGTAAGTGGTGCAGGGCGATCTCCGCAGATACATACCATATATTGTGAAGTGAATGAGGGACTAAAGGCCTACAAGGTTGGTGAACACCGCCATACCCCCGAGATTGAAGAACATCTGAGTGTTTTAGCAGAGGAAGAGATTAGGGTTGCTTTTATACCCCATCTGGTTCCTATATCTCGTGGAATACTGAGTACTATATACGCCCCTCTCAGTAATAAGGTTTCTACTGAAGAACTCGTTGATCAATATAAAAAGTTTTATGATGGTAAAAGATTTATTAGAATTTATCCACCGGGTAAATTACCTAATACCCTTTATGTCAGGGGTTCCAACTATTGTGACATTGGATTAAAGGTTGACCCTAGAACAGAGGGTGTCATCGTCATTTCTGCCATTGATAATTTGACCAAGGGGGCATCTGGACAGGCTGTTCAGAATATGAACCTCATGTATGGATTTGAAGAAGATGCGGGCCTTGGTTACCTACCCCTTTCACCCTGAACACTTCCAATCCATAAATATTAAGTGGTTTATTATGGGCATAAAGCAAAAAAAGAACTCCTATCTGATAAAACCAGAAAAACTGGGAAGCTCAGGGTACATCATAGGTTGACATATTACTGGCAAAATGGTTACAAAAGGATAGTATTTTTGACGCTAGAAGGCCATGGAACTATGGAAAAAAGAAATATAAAACTTATAATAGAATATGATGGTACAAATTATCAGGGATGGCAAAGGCAAAAAAATGTCCCTACCATTCAAAAGGCCATTGAGGATGCTATAAGCTACATGACACATGAGAAAATCAAAGTTATAGCTGCTGGACGAACAGATAGCGGTGTCCATGCATTGAATCAAGTGGCTAATTTTCGCACCCATTCTAAAATTCCAGTTGGCGGCTTTGTTAAAGGCCTAAACAGTCTCTTGCCACCTGATATTGTAATAAAGGATGCATCCGATGTACCCATGGGTTTTCACGCTCGCTACAGTTGTAAGGCCAAAACCTATGACTACTACATACTTAATGGCACGACCCCCTCTGCCATACATCGCAATTATTCGTGGTTTGTTCCTCAAATTCTTCGATTAGCCCCTATGCGAAGATGCTTGAAGTTCATTATAGGAAAGCACGATTTTTCTAGCTTCCAGGCAGCAGGCAGTTCTATAAAAGACAGCATAAGAGAAATTTATGATGCAAAGTTAAAAAAACAAAATGACCTCATATGCCTTTCTATAGAGGCTGATGGGTTTTTAAGACACATGGTGAGAAACATTGTAGGGACCTTGGTGGATGTAGGAACTGGTAAGAAATCCCCTTCTGACTTTGCAGCCATCCTAGCCTCCAAAAATCGGGCCTTGGCTGGCGTAACTGCACCCCCCCAAGGACTGTTCTTAAGAGAAGTAAGGTATTAATTCTCATTTTTCCTCCTTGTTTTTTGAGCCTTTCCATACCATAATTCTTTCAGTACCTGTTGTTTTTCGTTAAATATACACTCAAGTTTGGGAGGAACCATTACCACAAAGGTTTTAGATATGTGGGTTATGTATGGCGAAAGTCTAGATTTCTCCATAAGACCTGAACCCTTAGGAAGAAAGGTGGTAAGTACCCATACCAAGAGAGCCACATAAATCACCCCTTTAAGGAGTCCAAATACACCACCCAATGTGTGATCAACCCATCCTATAAACATGACCTTAAGAAGCGCTTTTAGCAGTATACCCAGAAGCATCACAATAAGAAATACACTTAAGAAAACTAATGTAAAGCTAAAAAGATTGATATAGTCCTGATTTGAAACATATCGGCTAAGGCATGGAAAGAGGAGGTAGTAATAGCGACTGGCTATCAGTACCCCTATAATGATCCCTAAAATGGAAAAGATTTCTTTAATAAATCCCCTAAATAAACTCCTTATAATACAAAGGGTCAAAATTAGTATTATAATGATATCTAATACATTCATGGCTTACCTTTTGAAAATTAGACCATACTAATAGAAACGAGATAAAGAAGTCAAGTTTTGGGCTACTCTATAAAGGAATTTCGAGGGAACCCATGGGTATAATTTTCTTGCATAATCCCCCTTTACTATGCTAGAAACCTGGACTAAAATAGCCTATATTCTGAGCCATTTGACATTTTAAAAATTCTGAAGAAAAGATATACCTTTGTATAACAAATCACTAGCAGGCAAGGACAGACAGGTCATTAAAAAGGTGGGTTTTGATAGTAATGAATTTGCCCAAAGCCTCTATGGAGAACATAACATTCATTTGAGGTGTATTGAGGATACCTTAGGGGTAAATGTCTATGCCAGGGGGAGTGAACTTACCATCCGAGGAGACCCAGTAGGGGTTGAATTGGCTCAGAAGGTAGTCCTTGAACTCTATTCACTAATAAAGGCAGGTTACCCTATTTATGCTAATGATGTAGAATATGCAATTCGAATACTGAGTGGTAATGATTCGGTTAAACTTAAGGATATCTTTTTAGACACGGTGTATATTTCTTCCAAACAATCCACCGTGGCACCAAAAAGCATCACGCAGAAAGAATATATCGATGCTATCAGAAAATTTGACATAGTGTTTGCAATCGGACCTGCAGGGACTGGTAAGACTTATCTAGCAATGGCTATGGCAGTAGCCTCCCTTATGAAAAACGAAGTTATCCGCATAATATTAACTAGGCCAGCTGTAGAGGCTGGTGAAAAACTGGGATTTTTGCCTGGTGACCTTTATGAAAAGGTAAATCCCTATCTAAGGCCTCTTTATGATGCCCTCCATGACATGATGCATTTTGATAAGTCTTCAAAACTTATGGAAAAGGGTATCATCGAGGTTGCTCCTCTGGCTTTTATGAGAGGTAGAACCTTAAACAATTCGTTTGTCATCCTTGATGAAGCCCAAAATACTACATCTGAACAGATGAAGATGTTCTTAACCAGATTAGGTTTTGGCTCCAAGGCAGTGATAACTGGAGATATAACCCAGATTGATTTGCCAGATCGGAAAACATCGGGTTTAATCGAGGCCAGGGATCTTTTAGAAGGAATAGACGGCATTAAATTTATTTATTTTTCCAAAAAAGATGTTATTCGGCACAGGCTGGTCCAAGAGATTATAAGAGCCTATGAGGA
>DTXE01000143.1 GCA_012962595.1 Syntrophaceae bacterium
AAGAAAATCCTTAGTTATCAACGAGCTATGCTCTTAGAGAAGTTGGCTGGCGTCAGGTAGAATTGGGTCAAATTTGATAACTCGTGGGCACAATTTGGGCACACCCCCCAAGGGGATATATGGATATGGACAGATATGAGTATAGGCCAATTTTATCCTATCAGCCTCACATGGTTTTTTTTAAAATTTGGGTAACCTAAAAAGAGATATTGATATTATCGTCAAATTTATTTACCATCCGAGAAAGATGAACAGCCTTGAATCTATGGAAACGAAAGTTGAAGAAGTTAATTTTTGGTATAAGGCAAAGTTTTCTCCCCCCATTCTGAAATTGGCAGAATCTGAACACTTACACGCCTTTTTGGGCAACTTAATTAATTATTTCGGTCTTAGTGTAAGAGATATAATGATTAATCAAATTGATTTGAGTTCACGTTACATATCTTTTAGGAGATTGCTACCTGGAAGTGGGATTTATGACGTTTTTATTGGGCTAGATGAAGTATCCATATATTTCTTTAATCCAGCACAAGAAGGGCTTATTTGGGATTACAGTACTTGGGTATTGGAATCCCTATCAAAACAGGTTGAATTAACTTTTGAATCTCAAAGGTTGAATATTGAGTTACATCTTTCAGTCAAAAAGGGAGATTCAGCCAAATTTTTCAACATAATTAGTCCATTTACTTTACAGGATATGGCAAATGAAGCAAAGGGAAAGGGAATTATCATTCATTTTGATGGCCCCAAAAAGGGTTCTGTTTCGACATTTATCATTTCAAGTTCTACACAGGTTCCTGATGGAATTTATCTATCCTTACAATCGATATTTGGTAAGGAAATCACTTCCTTTAAGGACTTATATGCAGACACAAAATCGTTCTTATTGGACAGAATATGCAAAGAATTTAATCTCACAATAGGTTATCAAAAGTAAATGCTTGCACCCGACTCTTTAAAATTAGGACAGATTGATAGGAGACAAGGGGTTCTTTTCGGACCCTTTGAGTTGGGAAATATTATAAGAAGTGCATTTTCAGAAAGAGAGTTAAGGCCTAGGGACCATTTATCAGATGCCTTGGATAATTACTTTAACTCCCAATTTAGGTATTTTATGGAGGAAACTCCACTCAGAATAATTAAACTCGATGAAGTTACAGATAGAGCTAAACACTTTTTGTTAAAGGACAAATTGTTAATGAAGATTGTAGAAAAGATGACAAACAAGGTCAAAGCGTTTCTCACTGGACTTGGTAGGAGATATAGAATAACAATATATACAAGTAGAGATATGGAAGTCCCGGATTGGGAGGAAGTGGTTTTTTCTATTAAAGTGGATGAAAGGGATTTTGATACCATAATTGCATTGTGGGACAAGATAGAAGACGAAATTGAAACTGTGATAGGCGAGATGAAACAAAACCGAAGACAAGAAGCTTCTTATATAGACAAAATATATCAAGATTTGGCTATAGAGGTTGACCGAATAATAAATGTTTAATCCACGAGACTTTTTGAAAACGGCACATCGCCTTGCTGCCGGAGATGAGGCCAATATAAGAACTTCTATCGGTAGAGCCTATTACTCAGCTTTTTTGATAGCTCGTGAATGGTTAAGAACTCAAGGATGGACAATTCACGATGATACTAGAGATCATATGGGGGTTCAGCTCGGTCTAAAGCAGCTTAAGGCAGGGTAATGGGGAATAAACTTGGGCGCCTGAGGCGCCTTAGGAATAATGTGGACTATAAATTGGGTTGGAAAGCTAGCACAACACTAAGCAACGATGCAATTGTACTTGCAGAAGAAGTAATTAACCGTATATAAGACTATTTCTTCACCATTATCACTTATCAGACACGGTTTTGCAAAATTCAGCGATCTTTCTAGTACAGCCTTATAATCAATTGATTTAAATATCTAACATGGATGTGTGGTAATAACCAGCCGGAAGTCGGTCATAAGTAGATGCAGCCCCTGGTGTTATAGGTATTATTGTTGATTAAGCCCTTATCTATTGAAAATAATCTGAATTGGCTTTTAACCAATCATCAAAGGTTTCTTGTTCTGGATTGTAAGCACGATAACCCATTTCTTCGAGACCTTCAATAAAATCTCCATCCGAGGTTACAACAAATGGTTTAGACTCAAAGCGATAAAAATTCAGATGGGCATGCATGACTGCAAACAAAAAGGAGTCTGTAGGACTCTTTTGTGAATACCTTTTATAAAAAGGCGTACATCCCTCATGAATTTTCCGAATTTTCCGCCTTCTTTCTCTGGTATCTTAAGGATACGAAAAAGTCCCAAGTTGTCCATAAAAAGTGAAATGCTGCGGCGTAGCCTTTTCTTATTTTTAATCCTACACTTCAGGATGTTGAGTACTTCTCCGATAATAATTTCCGAAATGGTAAAATGATAAAAAGGTTCTGAGCTGACTTTCCGCTGGATTAGATTATTAACGTTTTTGTGCCCCTCTTCTTTAGTGTAAAGTTTTATAATAACATTGCTGTCAAAAAAACATATTCTTATCATAATTATTACCTTCTTAACTTAATTATTATTTAGTATTTTTGATGACTTAGCTTGTTAACCAATTTGCTCTAGGTTAACATAATAATTAGGGGAAATCAAGAAAAGGTAGTGTCCTGTTTCGATCTAAATTAGGATACTACCAAAGACTTGGAGCCTTGACACAGATAACATCTGATGACTGAATAGAGAAAGAAATGAAACCAGATTACCTTCTGAAATTGAACGCCCCAGAAATGCCAAGAGCAAAAAGATTTATACCCTAAGCTCTACGCTCTTAGCTCTATGCTAATTAGAACCCCTTAATGGGGCATTCATCGCACTTTGGTTTTTTCTTACAGAAGGTCTTACCTAATTGCACAAGCAGTGCATGGTATTCATTGAATAGCTGGGTATCATTTGGAAGATTATCCATAAATAGTGACCGAATCTCTTCATAATCAGCCTCTTCAGAAACCAGGAGGTGTCGGGAAAAGATCCTTTTGGTATAGGCATCCACCACAAAGGTAGGTATCTCCCCTGCATAAAGCAAGATACTATCTGCGGTCTCCCTGCCAATCCCTTTTATACTTAGAAGCTTATTCCGTAAAATATCCATCCCCTCAGAAAACATCCTGTCCAGATCCCCATCATATTCCTTAAACAAAAATTCCATGAAGTTTTTAAGACGGCGGGCCTTAAGATTGTAGTAGCCAGTCGACCTAATTAAGTAAGCCAAATGGTGCTCATCAAGATGGTACAGGGCCTCTGGGGTCATGAGACCCTTACTCTTAAGATTAGATATAACTTGGCTCACATTAGCCCAGGCAGTATTCTGAGTCAAGATGGCACCTACAATCACCTCAAAAGGAGAATCACCAGGCCACCAGTGACGTGGACCAAAGGCTTTATATAGCGCCTCATATATTTCTAGAAGCCTGTTCCTTTTAGATGAAATGCTAATTTTCCCCCTTCACACAATCACTTATAGTTTTGTATGCCTTTTTAAAGACCTCTTCAAATTGACCGGGAAAGATTCGCCCCGTCTCGATAAACTTAACAATAATCTCTTTGGTTGCCTTTAAGATAGCTTCTTGCTCAGATGTCATTTGAAATCCTCCTTTTTACAAACAAAGCCCCTGCTGACGGAAGAAGGCCATTCTTTGTTATCAGCAGAGGCTTTTTGGATTAGGAATAACCGTTGTACAGCCATTCCTATTATTTTTTTATAGCAGATTCCAATTGCTTAGTCCATAAAAAAAGAAAATTTTGGATAAGCCTTAAAAAATCCTTGGAAGTTTACCCCTTAGAATTTCACGCGGGGCCCTATACCCCGTAAGAATCAATTGGTTCGGAGTTAAATTCTAACGGGGTTACCTCATTAGCTTCTTTGGGGCTAAGTTCTTCATAGGCCCACAGAATAAAGGATCAGTCCCACAACCAGCCCGAAGACAAGGTTAAAAAGCTTAATCAGAATGGAATCTTTGATAGTATATGAAAGAAGAGGTAGTATGCCATGACCATCCTGTACAAAGGAGGAGGTCAAAAGGACTGAGAAGGGGATAAGTCCTTCCGCATACAACATCACGAAAATGAGATGAGGGCCAGATTCTGGGATAATGCCCACTAAAGCACTAAAGAACAGCATCCATAGTATATTTTCCTTAACAAAACTCTTTAAGGTCCAATGGTCGAGGCCCATATGCACCACTAGTAGAGCAAAAAATGTCCAAAGAAATATCTTCCAAATATGCCTCTTTACGATATGTGACCAAATGTGTTCCTTCAGATAGTGGTCTGATACCATAAGGAGCATCAGCCAGCCGAAGGATAACAGGATTAATAGAGTTACCTTCTTCCAAGTCCAGGTCTGTGGACCGGCCATGCCAAAAACCATAGCCAAAAGAAAAATAGTGAAGAGGAGCAAGAGAATATGGCGTTGAAAGGAAAATCTGGCCAGGTTTTTAAGAATAACACGGTGATTGAGACAATAAATCTCTCTTTCTGGGTGATATTCGTGGAGCTCGCAGGATTCACAAGGGATGATCTTGGCCCAAGCTGCGACCTTGTCTGAAATCCATGCAGAAGGAATTCCCATCAGGAACAATAGACCAAAAAGGAATAAGGCAGTTCCTGGAAATTTGGCCAGCATGACAAAGGCCCCATCACCCGAGGTGGCAACCATCCCCCCCACCAGGGCACCAAAGGAAAGCATACCATGTATATACAGTGAGATGTTCATAAAAGCACCCAAACATCCTGGAGTTGCTCCTAGGAAAGAGGCGATAGCATACTGTCTCCAGATGCCTCCTTTGATGGCCAAAGTCAATCTCTTCTCTGTTAACATATCCAGAATATCCACCACCAGCATCATGACAAACACAAAGGTGGTAATCATCAGGGCATGTTTAAAAACTTGGTATATCTCCATAAGTCCCCTTTATTTCATGTGAAAATAGCTCCT
>DTXE01000144.1 GCA_012962595.1 Syntrophaceae bacterium
CTTTATGTTTGGCCCACGGTATGGGTTAAGTCTAATGTCGCTAAGTGCCCTGTCAGTTCTTGCCTTGAGCTTTGCATCAAAGTTCCGGTAGTCCTTATCAGCATCTCGATGAAGGATAACCCTCTACATGGGCCTTCTTTCCAGGCCATTCTACATAAGTTGCTTCGCCTTTTTCCTCCCAGTCTCTGTCAGCCTTTTCAAGCCGTTTCATGAGTTTTTTATCTGCCATGATTTCGAGTGTCTCTCTCCATAATTCAAGGTCTTCGGCTATCACCTCATGAATAAGGTTTTTAAACTCCTCTACAGTCAAATCCTTCACTGTTTTTCCCCTTGGTGCCGTGCCCATGAATAAACCTCCTGATAGGTATATATCCAAATCCTTACAAATTTTTAAGGCCAATTCAAGTATCCGGTATTCCTTCTCTTTTCTCTCTACGTTGCGCTAGGATAAATGAATGAACGGTTAATGGTAAGCAGCAAGAAACCTATCACTGCCTTATTCCTCCAATTCTAAGGTCTTTCTTAAAACTGCCCTTACCAATTTCATAGCTTCGGAAGGCAACCTGCCTAGCCTTTTTCTTATCACCGATTGATGAACTACTGCAATCTTTTCGGTTTTTATAACAGACCTTTTCTTTAAACCAGTATTTGGGGAAATAGGGTAGGTTTTCTTCAACCACTACCCATGAATCTCTCACTGACTCCGGAACTCTGGAAAAGATCCCCACAATAATGGCATCTTCCCCTTTCATTCCGATTACCAAAGCTGGTCTGACCTTTGAAGTCTGAAGATCTGTAAACGGGAAGTTTACTAAAACAATATCGCCAGCCCTATATAGTCTCATTATATATATCTTCTTCGGGATCTTCCCATTCAGAAAAGCCTGTTTCAGCCACTCTCATCATCATTTGTGTCTCTAAATATTCATGAATTTTTTGGTCTAGCTCCCGTATCTGAGATGGAGATAACTGTGATAATATCTCATCCATTGTTATCTCAAATGTCA
>DTXE01000145.1 GCA_012962595.1 Syntrophaceae bacterium
TCACACTAGATAAAATACCCAACACCCAGACCCAAGTCACAGAACAAAAAGTCACCGTCACCTTAGGTGGTTGGGGACCGACACTTCGTAAGCAAGTAAGCCGTATATGCTGTGTTATCGGATGTGGCGCCCATATAAATTACCTTTGAGTGCCTTAAGCATTCCTGCATATTTCAAAATATACGCATCTCTATATTGTTGCTCAAACCTACTAATTTCCTCGGGAGTATTAACCATCCAATAATAGTAGTAATGTTTGTTATCACCTTTTCTCTCTTTTACCATTCTGAGAATCTCATCAGTATGATTATGTTCAATGACATTATTTATCTCAACTGGAAGATTCTTTTTTACTATGCGACATTGTCCAGACTGGATTTTTGGTTTTCCATTTTCATTATCTAAAAAAGCGGAGACATATGCGTTACCGTAGATTGGATTTTTCTCAATCCCTTCAAATTCTATTCTCTCCTGATATCTGAATTTTCCGTAGGCAATTGATGTGGTTAGCATAAAATCGTTTTCTCTCATTCTTTCGTTAATTCTTTTTATCATTACCAATAGCGATTTTAAACTTTCTGAAGTACTTGGCATAATTCGATTATTTCTCCTAACGAACAGCACACCACTATCAGAGATAAATATCCCTTCAACTCTACATTCATTATTCTGATTTTTTAGAATTTCATATCCCGATTGATATAATCTATCCAGAGCGTTCCAAGCCTTCTTTTCATTTCGCATTAATTCTTTAAATCCAGAAATATCTAGGAATGCAACAAAGGTATCTCCATCATAATTATTTATTGGCATTTATACACCTCCTATGACGCTATTTCCGATAACTCGTTCATATCTGCATAATTGCGGATATTCTCCCAATTTTGGGGTATATCCGCATTATTGCGGATATACATCCCTCTGGGTGAAACTATCAATCCTCTCCATCCCCAATACCACCCCCTTCCCCTAAAAGGGTATCCAAAGGACTCTTTATCAGTCCTAAGCTTTTGCGGCTTACGTGGGTATAAACCTCTGTGGTTTTGGAACTCTTGTGGCCCAGTAACTCCTGGATATATCTTAGATCTACCCCACTTTCCAAAAGATGTGTGGCAAGGCTGTGCCTCAGACTGTGAACACTAACATCCTTTTTTATCCCAGCCTTGGTCTTTGCCTGTTCAAAAATGGCCTGAACTGTTCTGGTAGAGATATGCCTTCCCTGCTTTGCTCCTGGAAACAACCATTTTTGAGGCCGATACTCCTTAAAATAGCTTCTTAAGACCTGAAGAATTGAATCTGAGAGTAGTGTATATCTATCTTTTCTCCCTTTTGCCTCTTTGATACGAATCAATTTTCTCTCACGATCAATATCCTCTATCATCAACTTGACCACCTCACCTACCCTCAAACCAGCAGAATAGATGAGCATCAGAATTGCCTTGTGTTTTATATTGGAGGGTGCAGAGAGAATCCTTGAGACTTCTCCTCTTTAGAATGGAGCCATAGTAAAACTTTAAGGCATTAATAGCTATATTCAGAGTGGATGTAGGGATCTTTTTCTGCTTATCCGTATTTCTCCTGTTAGCTTTTGTAAAGAGGCA
>DTXE01000146.1 GCA_012962595.1 Syntrophaceae bacterium
GGAAAGAGAGGTTGGATAGGCCTTGAAAGTCTTATGTAAAATGGTGGTTTTCATTTCATTAGGTCTGCTTCCCCTTCTGGGTTGCGCACCCAAAAAGGCATTAAAAAGACCTTCTTTCATACCTTCCTCCCATCATCTAATAAACACCATACATGAAAGGAATGAATCCATCAGAAGCTTAAAGGGAATTGGTAAGATTACCTATGTCAATGGAGACAAAAAGCAGCATGGTAAGATATTGGTAATGGGCCTCAAACCCACCTATTTAAGGTTTGATGTAATCGGCTTTTGGGGAAACCCTACTCTCTCTTTTATCACAGATGGGACACAAATATCCCTCCTTTCGTATTCTGAGAGACGGCTTTATAAAGGTAATATTGATTCTCAAGGTTTCTGTCAAATATGGCCTTTAGCCTTAGGGATACAAAACATCCTCTCTATTATCTCAGGTAACATTCCTTTGATAGAGTATGGGAGAGAGGAGGTTGAGTACTCATTAAAAGAGGCTCTTTATGTTATCCAACTGATTTCAAAAGATGGTAGCAAGAAGCAGAAAATCTGGTTAGATGTTTCTAACTTAAATTGTGTCAAAGGTGAGGTGGTCGATCACAAGGAAGGCTTACTTTTTAGAATAGAGTTTGCAAAATTTAAGAAGGCTGGAAACTTAGCTTCCCCATTTTTGGTTAAGACCTACATGCCAAATGAAAGAACCCAGTTTAGTATTAAATTTAAGGATTTGGTGCTCAATTCTCATATTACAAAAGAGGACTTCTGCTTAGAAGTCCCAGAGGAGATTGAAACTGTTTATGTGGATTGATAGGGCGTTGAGCAAAGAGCATAGAGTTAATGGCTCTATGCTAAAAGCTAAAGGGGTGCTATGAAGTTTATAGCAGATGTTATGTTGGGAAAGCTGGCCAAGTGGTTGCGTATTTTGGGATACGACACCCTCTATTATCATAAAGTGGATGAGAATCGGCTTTTAAGAGACATACAGGATGGAAGGATTCTTCTTACCAGAAACAACAGGTGGAGAAATCTCATTCCTTCCCACCAGCTACTTTTTATTAGGAAAAACAACCCTAGGGAACAGATTAGGGAGGTTATAAAAAATCTTAATCTATGTCCGGATAAGGACAGCATCCTAGAGAGGTGCATTGTATGTAATCAGATATTAAATAGCCTACCTAAAACTGCGGTGGAAGGAAAGGTACCTGAATATATATATGATACCTCTAACAAATTTTTATGCTGTCCCCGGTGTAACAGGATATATTGGCAGGGTAGCCATCGGGATAGAATGCTCAAGGAGATTGATGAGATTTTGATTGAGCAATAATCTTTTCGCTTAAATGTGCCGGTACCTCTTCATAATGTAAAAGTTCAGTGGTAAAAGAACCTCTACCCCCCGTCATAGAAGTTAAATCCAGGGCATATTTTAAAATTTCAGCCATAGGTACTTGGGCACTGATTACCTGTTGGCGGCCTTTGGCCTCCATTCCTAAAACCCTCCCCCTACGGCTATTAAGGTCTCCTATAACATCTCCCATGCATTCATCAGGAACGGTTACTGTCACTTTCATTATAGGCTCTAAGAGGATTGGCTGGGCCTGAAGAAATCCCTTTTTAAACGCCATGGATCCTGCAATCTTAAATGCCATATCAGAAGAATCTACTTCATGAAATGACCCATCCACTAAGGTGATTTTAATGTCAGTTACCTTATAGCCTGCCAACACTCCACACTCCATAGCTTCCACAATTCCTTTCTCTACTGCAGGTATATACTGCTTAGGGATAACTCCACCTACAATCTTATCCACAAACTCAAAGCCCTTCCCTTTGGGTAAGGGCTCTATCTCGATCCACACATCACCATATTGTCCTCTTCCACCGGTTTGTCTCTTATATTTACCCTGGACTCTGGCCTTTCCCTTGATAGTCTCTCTATATGGAACCTTGGGCGTCTTTAGATTAACATCCACGCCAAACTTTCTCTTTAATTTCTCAATGGCCACCTCAATATGTATCTGACCCATCCCGGAGAGTATAATCTCCTTTGTTTCATCGCTTCTCCGAAGCCTTAAAGTGGGATCTTCCTCCAGCAACCTAGTTATGGATGAAATAATCTTTTCTTCGTCACCTTTGGTTTTTGGTTCTATAGCGTAAGATATGACCGGGAGAGAGACGGAAGCTGGTGTATAAACAATGGGATCCTTCTCATCGCACAGGGTATCACCTGTTGTAGTTTCCTTTAGCTTGGCAATGGCCACAATATCCCCCACACTAGCGGAAGGTACAGGCTTCTGACCTTTTCCTTCCATAACCAATATTTGCCCAAAACGTTCTTTTTCACCCTTTGTAGAATTATACACAGTGGAATCTGATTTTAATGTACCAGAGTAGACTCTAAAGATGGTAAGTCTTCCGGCATAGGGGTCGGCTATGGTCTTGAAAACCAGTCCAGAAAAGGGCTCGTGAGAATCAGGCCTTCTCTTTTTTTCTTCACGAGTCTTTGGATCTTCGCCAATAATAAGGCCCCTATCTGCTGGAGAAGGGAGGCACAGATTTATAAGGTCTAATAAGGGTTGTATACCTATGTTTTTTAATGCAGAACCACAACATAGAAGAACAAACTGTCTTGACAAAACCCCCTTCCTTAATCCCTTCTCAATCTCATCCATGCTTAAGTCCTTGCCCTCTAGGTATTTTTCTATAAGCTCGTCACTGGTCTCAGCAATGTGTTCCATTAACTGGTTTTGGTAGGTGGTAGCCTCTTGGGGAAGATTGGATGATACATCCTCTATTTCAAATTTTCCGGTCAGACCATTTGAATATATGTAAGACTTTGTGTGGATGAGATCTATCAATCCCTTAAAGGATGCCTCAGAGCCTATGGGAATCTGGACTGGTATGACTTTAGACTTGAAACTGCTTTGTATGTCCTGAAGAACCTTATAAAAGTCTGCCCTTTCCCTATCCATCTTATTGATGAATACAATTCGCGGCAGATTGAATTCATCCGCAAACCCCCAAACCTTCTCGGTCTGTGCCTTAACCCCATCTATAGCATCAATGACTATTACTACTCCATCAGCGGCCTGGAGACACATCCTGGCGTCATTGAGAAAATTATCGTCTCCTGGAGTATCTATGATGTTTATCCTATATTTCTTCCACTGATAATGGTGAAAAGATGAGCTTATAGTTATACTCCGTTTTATTTCCTCTGGTTCGAAGTCCATGGTGCAAGTTCCCTTGTCGACCTTGCCTAATCGGTCAATGGCTCCTGAATCAAAAAGCATAGCCTCAGCCAAAGTGGTTTTCCCTGCTCCTCCATGGGCTATTATTCCTATGTTTCTCAGATTTTCTATAGATTCCTTAGATTCCTTCATAAATCTCCCCTTAAAAATCTTTAGATATGGTTTGTAAGATACTAAATGCCTATATTAAAAGTCAAGTAATCAGAATATTATTTCTTAAATTCCGTAGCAAACCTAGACAATACCACTAATGTGATATATAATTTTGTTTAATTTATAAGCGGAGATTGTTGATTGCAGGGGTTTAGAGTATCTTTTTTATTGATTATTGGCTTGCTTATGATATCATTTGCTGGGAATTCCAAATGGATAGGCTCATTAATAGATTTATAGAATATCTGGCGACGGAAAGAAATTTTTCTAGACACACCTTAAGAAGCTACAGAACAGATCTGAGGCAGTTCTCCTTGTATCTTAAGGGCAAGGGTTTTTCGGGGAATCTAGACAAAGAGCCTTTCGTGGACCACATTATGATTAGATCCTTCTTGGGTTTTTTGCATAAAAAGAATAAAAAGTCCTCCATAGCCCGAAAATTGGCATCTCTTCGATCCTTTTTTAAATTTTTGGATAAGAGGGGGATAATTAAAACTAATCCTATGGATGTTATTTTTATACCCAAGCAGGAGAAATATATTCCTACTTTTCTAACTGTGGACGAAATAAATAGATTGCTTGAATCTCCGGATACATCCCAAATTTCCGGACTCCGTGATCAGGCTATTTTGGAAGTTTTGTATTCATCAGGTCTAAGGTTGGCAGAATTGACGCACATGGATGTTGATAGTATAGATTTCAGTCTTGGAGTAGTCAGGGTTTTGGGTAAGGGTGATAAAGAGCGCATTGTGCCTATTGGGGAAGTAGCCATGGCAGCACTCAAAAGGTATATGGAACGAAGAGAAGAACTAATTCGGAAGAAGACTGCCTTAGGAGAAAGAGCCTTGTTTCTGAACTATCGAGGTAAACGTCTATCTGAAAGGAGCGTCCATAAAATTGTTAGAAAATATGCTCATAGATGTGGATTGCTAAGGAACATCAGTCCTCATAGCCTTCGCCACACGTTTGCAACACACTTACTTGATGGCGGTGCTGACTTACGGTCTGTACAGGAACTCCTGGGACATATAAGCTTATCGACCACCCAGAGATATACACACATAAGTATGGATAGATTGATGGAAGTATATGACAAAACCCATCCTAGGAGTTAGAGGCGTAAGAGGAGGAAAAATTTGCTGTTAAGGGGTACCACCATACTGGCTGTCAGGCATAAGGGTCAGGCTGTTGTGGCTGGTGATGGTCAAGTTACACTGAATAACACTATTATGAAGCAGCATGCCAGAAAGGTACGTAGACTTTACCATGGAAATGTAATTGCCGGATTTGCAGGAACCACAGCCGATGCCTTGAATCTTTTTGAACGATTGGAGACAAAGCTAGAGCAATATAATGGGAATCTAACACGGGCTGTGGTGGAATTGGCCAAGGATTGGCGTACCGATAAGATATTAAGGAAATTGGAGGCCTTCCTTGTAGCCGTTGATGGCAATCATTCCTTTGTAATATCTGGTACTGGGGATGTAATTGAACCTGATGATGGGGTTGTAGCTATAGGCTCCGGAGGTCCCTATGCCCTGGCAGCAGCCAAGGCACTTACAAGATATTCGGATCTGGATGCAAAGACCGTAGCCCAAGAGGCCCTTAAGATTGCTGCCTCCATTTGTGTGTATACCAATGAAAAGATAATTATTGAGGAACTATAGGGAGTTTATAGCAAGTAGCCAGGAGAAAAGAGTTCTGAATATAGAAGGGTCATAAGACCCATTTTTTATGGAAAGGAAACATGAAACATTCATGACCTTCAGTCACAAACAAACATGAAAATGGAATACAGGCAGGGATTAAAATTCAAAATACCAAATCCCAAATTTAAAATCCCAAATCCCAATGACCAAAATATGTTTGGTATTTGATGCTTGGGATTTGGAATTGGAGTCCTTCCATTGGGCTTTGCCATGTATGAAAAAATACAACTCTGCCTTCCAACCCGAAAGTGCCTGACACCAA
>DTXE01000147.1 GCA_012962595.1 Syntrophaceae bacterium
AATCTTTAAAATCATCATGTTACGGCCATGAGACAAAACAAACGCCTTTTTCTCACCCAGAGAGGCATAAAACCTCTGATTGAGCCTAAAACTATTCTGATAAATAAATTCGTCCTCCGCTCGTCTGATGTCCAATTCTTGAAGCCCATGCTCCTGGATAAACTGTTTTAATATGTGGGTTTTTACCCGAACAAAATAGCGCCATACATCTGGTGGCCGGCTCTCTAAACCTTCTATATCTCGGTAGTCGGGGGCGGTAGCAACCCGCTCGGCCTTATCCACTCTTAGGTAAGGTGCAATAAATTCCCGTTCTACATATTTTCGTACCTCAGCATCCAGTAGGGCTACCTGGAGTAAGTAGTCATTTTCCAATATATCCTGAGTAATCCCCATATCACTTGCAGATAAACCCACGGCTGCAATACCGCCACCTTTTCCATTTCCACGATTATGCATTTGACAAGAGGGCTCGAAGATGTGGCGTCCTCTGACAGGAATATTACAGGCAAATCCGGTTACACCACAGCCACCCTCCTCTTCTAGTTTCCTTTTAAAATTAAAGGGATAAGAGGGTGTTAGTCTCTCTCTAGATTTGATTATCCGTGATATCAAAACCTCTTTCTTCATGGTCTTTTGCCTCTTACATATAGTCCAGATGAACCAGGCAATCGGTCCTTCCAACCAAATCTTTAATGCTCTGTATGCCTAACCGTCTTAATATATCCACCAGTTGAGAATGCCAGGCATTAAAAAGATTGATAATACGTTGAGCACCCCAATTCAATTCCATCAGTTTAGTCAGTTCGGGGTCAGTAGTGGCTATACCCCTGGGACATCCCCTGCCACTTTCGCAGTTGCCACATCGGATACACTCCAGGGCAACCAGTTCTGATGTCCCGATGACAGCCCCATCAGCCCCTAGGGCAATGGCCTTGGCGATATCATAGGCCGTTCGGATACCTCCGCTTGCCATGATGACCATCTCATCCCGGATCCCTTCATCTATCAAAAACCGATGAACCTTAGGAATGGCATACTCTATAGGCATGGCGATATTCTTCTTGGCGATGTTGGGGGCTGCACCTGTTCCTCCGTAACTACCATCCAAATGGATAATGTGAGCCCCGGCGTAATAGCTGCCTACAGCCACCATATCTACATCTGTGGGGGTAGATACCTTAACCGCCACGAGGGCATGAGGATTTACCTCTTTTATCCAATCTACATGTTTTTTATGATCCTCCACAGAATAGACGCTATGGAACGGAAAAGGCGAGAACAAGGCACTTCCAGCCACTGCTTCTCGCATCTTTGCCACCGCCTGGGTTACCTTATCTCCAAGAAGATGTCCACCTAATCCAGGCTTGGCACCTTGGGCATATTTAAATTCTACCACCCTGGCCCTTTGAATAGTTTCCTCCCTGACTCCAAAGAGTCCGGTAGCCACCTGGGTGATAATGTAATCTGCATAAGGAACTAGCGCTTCAGGGTATCCCCCTTCACCAGTACAGGTGAAGGTATTCCATGCCATAGCGGCCTTGGCCCGGGCCAACATGGTAGTGAGGCTAACTGACCCAAAGGACATGCCCCCTCCATAAAAAGGAACGGATATTGCGACTTTGGGACGCTTATCATTCCTTCTGTTCAGCAGAATACTAGTGGAAATCTCCTTCTTATCAGGAATCTCTTTAGGCCTTTCTCCTTCCAATTCAAATTTGAACCTGAGTTTGTCGAATCCCCCACCAGAATCCCCCACCTTATACTCCAGATCGCCCGGGGGTACCTCTCCAGTTTCCGCCTGATACCAGGTGCTGATTAGCAAATCTGCTGTCCAGCGCTTGTCCCCCATAGCATCACACATGGGATTGCGAATCAAAGTTAACGCCTTTTCAGGACATTTATTGATACAATAATGATCTGTTTCTTGGCAGACAAAGCCTATACAACGGTAATCCCTGGGTAAAAGCATTTTGGTACCTATCTTCCTATGCACGCCATAAGGACATAGGTCAACACATATTCCGCAGTCATTGCATAGAGAACTGCGTCTAACCCAGTATTTACCAATGGCCCTTTTAAATCGGGAAGGTGTTTCCCTTATTTCAGGAGGCCATCCTTTTGGCCATATCTTCTCTGCGGTAGACACTAATTATCTCCTCTTTTTTCTCCAAATATAGCCCCAAAGATTTCCCTTTCCAGGTCTTGATAGAACATGGCTCGCCCCATCTCCCCACGTAGCCTTCGAATCTCGCGCAGTCCCATGGCACCCAAGACCTCCAAAAGCTGACCATGCCAGGCGCTCATGAGGTTAATAATGCGCTGGGCCCCCCAATCTGGCTCTATATCCTGGATCTCTACCGGACATGATTCACCTTGTAGACAATCCTTGCACAGCCTGCATTCCAAGGCAACTAAAAGGGGAAGGTCGATAACCACCCCATCAGCACCGCAGATGATAATCTTGGCCACATGCTCAGCCATAGCTATCCCCCCGCTAGCAACTAAAGTCACTTGATCTCTCATGTGTTTTTCAACCAGGTGTAGGTGGATTTCCATAACCATCTCTTTTATAAAACGGGGGGAGGTGCTTTCTAATTCCCTTCCATGTGTGTCTGCATAGACATGGACAATGTCCACACCCTCCATGGTGAGTTGGGTGACTAGTTCCTTAGCCTTTGGGGTTAAGGGAAGTTTAACCAGCACAGGGGCTTCAGACCTAGCAGTCTTAATTCTCTCTATGCTTTGCTTAATGGTCTCACTATGAGGTAATGCTATAATCTTAGCCTCATGCACCCACTCTAAATTCCTATTCAATACCTCTTGAGAGAGCAGAGGAATGATATTTTGAGCATAAGGTCTTAAAAATTCCTCAGGGGTTACTACCAAAAAGGTGCCTAACCTGTAAGCGGCTTGAGCTATGGCCAGATAAATGGTTTCATTCAGATTTCCCATTGGGAGCTCACCAAAAATTATGGGTAAAGGAATTTCTACCAGAGATGGGGGTTCCGAAATCAATTTCCCTTCTGCATTAAAGCTCAAATATGGTAATTTTCGGCCAAGATCGATGGAGGTATTGATATACTCTCTCCCGTGTATGCCATCCCTAGTTGGTCGCACAATCTCTGACATATCGGTCCACATATCATCAAATCCGTCTCCTACAAATGGCCCCCCATATCCTGCACCTGAAACGGGAATCTTTCCGGTCTCGGCCTGATACCAAGTGCTGGAGATGATATCCGGAGTCCAATAGGTATCACCCATCTCTAGGTATTCCGGATTGATAGTTTTGGTGATTAAGCCTACAGGACAGGATTGAACACACCGGAAGCAGTTTTTACAATAATAATCTATGGAATCGGCCAATTGGCGAGAATTAAATGTCCTTAAGTTATATACACCGTACACGCAGGTTGTCTTGGCACATCGCTTGCACCTTAAACAACCTGTTCGCCAATCCATTACCCCAGATTTACCTATGGGTGTAAATCTGGGAGGGGTAGGCCTTGTATCTATGTGATATTTTTTGGGCATGCTTTCTTATTTCAAGGGAGAAGGGGAAAGGCTAGTTATTCTTTTATCTATTTCAGATACCACATGCTCTATATCTAGTTCGGGGTCAGAGGATATTTGAAACATCTCCAGCCGATCTCTATCCATATCAATCTCACCTAGGATGTCCTTGAGATACTGAACTCTCTTCCTCATTTTTCGATTCCCTTCCACATGATGGCAAGTTCCATCCAAACATCCCAAGACGAAAATGGCATCAATGCCGGTTTCAAATATCTTTAGAAGGAACTGGGGCTCTATCTTTCCGCTGCAGGGAAGTTCCACAAACCTAGTAGAAACGTTATGGGGTAGTCTCAGTAGTTGACCTAAGTCTGCCTTTTTGTACCCCATGTTCTGACAGAAAAAGATAACCACCTGTTTTTTATGGATGCCTATCATTGTATTTTTTCTTAAAGAATGCCATCACAATATTGGTAAATACTTCTCAACCTCATATTGACTCACATGAATTCTGTAATTGTCCCATTCGATTCTTTTATTTTGGATGAATTTATAGAATATATGATCACCTAAGGCATTTCTTACCACTTCACTATTTTCTACCTCCAAAATGGCCTCGAATAGGTTATTGGGAAGAGATTCTATACCCAATTGTCTTTTTTCTTCAGGACTCAAATGATATACATCTTCTTCTACAGGATCGGGGAGTGGATATCTTTTCTCAATACCTTCAAGCCCTGCGGCCAGCATTACCGCAAATGCCAGATAGGGGTTACAGGCAGGGTCAGGAGATCTAAACTCTACACGCATAGCCTTTTCTTTCCCCGGCTTATACATAGGAACCCGCACCAGAGTGGACCTGTTTCTTCTGGCCCAAGAGATATAAACTGGGGCCTCATATCCTGGCACCAGTCTCTTATAGGAATTGACCCACTGGCTAGTGATGGCGGTGATCTCTCGGGCATGTTTCAGAAGCCCGGCAATGTACCATTTGGCAATATCCGTAAGATGGTAAGGATCATCAGGATCGTAGAAGGCATTCTTATCCCCTATGAACAATGATTGATGTGTGTGCATACCACTTCCATTTACCCCGAATATAGGCTTAGGCATGAAGGTAGCATAAAGTCCCATACTCCTTGCAATCTCCTTTACGGCTATCCTGTAAGTCATGGTCTTATCGGCCATTCTTAATGCCTCGTCATACCTAAGATCGACCTCATGTTGGCTAGGTGCAACTTCATGGTGACTGTATTCCACATCTATACCCATCTGCTGAAGGGCCAGTATGGTTGCCCTTCTTAGATCATTCCCTCGATCTAAAGGAGGTGTGTCAAAATAGCCTCCTTTATCCAAAATCTTGGGCTCCGTATTGCTTTCAAAGTAAAAATATTCCAGTTCCGGCCCCAAATAGAAGGTATAGCCTTTTTCAGCAGCACGCCTCAATATCCTTTTAAGGACATATCTGCAATCACCCTTATAAGGGCTTCCATCAGGCTCCAGAATGTCACAGAACATTCTGGCTACTGGCCTATCCTGAGGCCGCCAGGGTATGAGCTGAAATGTAGTGGGATCCGGTTTAGCAATCATATCGCTCTCCTCTATCCTGGCAAAACCCTCAATGGATGAACCATCAAACCCCATTCCCTCTGTAAGGGCCTCCTCCAGTTCTGTTGGGGTTATGGAAAAGCTTTTGAGCATACCCAAGACATCGGTAAACCAACATTGGATGAAGCTAACATCTTTCTCTTTAACCACTTTAAATACATCTTTAGCGGTTCTACAAAACATATCTTCCTCCTTTCACCTGAAAATAGCTCCTCCCCTAGAGAGTAAAGAGTAGATTTTGCCAGTTAGGAGATTAAAAAATTTCATGTGCGTGTTTCCTGGTGTCAGGAAC
>DTXE01000148.1 GCA_012962595.1 Syntrophaceae bacterium
AGGTCGGGGAACAACGGAGATATCAAATATAGTTTTCCTGATTTAAAAGTCTCGAAATTACCTCCCCAACGCTAGGTCGGGGAACAAAATAAGAATTAGAACATAGTGTATATGGTGGAGTAGTACCAGAACTTGCTGCTAGACTTCATATAGAAGACCAGTTGACCCAGGAGTAAGTATGTCAGTCGCTGGTTCTAGACTTATCATTCAGAAGGAATGAGGTGGCAAAGAATGCAGTCCAAAAGGAACGGTAAAACACAAAGGAGAAGATTTACCATTATGGTGGTGCCTCACCATGGTGCTCCACCTTGGAAGATAAGTTTATCCCTGGTTTTCCTTTCTCTATTGTCAATCATTTTAGCGGTTACCTTCATATGGGCTGGTTTAAGTATCAACTATTATGTAGATTATCAGAGAACCTTAGCGGAAAACCAGTATTTAACAGGCAGGGTTCAGTATTTCGTTCATGAAATGGCCTCCATTAAAGAGAAGGTGGAGACCGTGGAGAAGATAGATCAACAGCTTAGAGATCTTTTATATCTAAAGCCAAATGAGGCCATTATGCAATATCCTGGTAGTGGCGGACCTACAGTCTCTGACCTTAAGCAAGTAGCTGCAATTCTTAGGGAGGATGTTAATCCCCTTACCCGGAGATTTCGTGAGGATATGGAGGCAGTAAAAGAAGGCATCAAAAGAAGGATGGAAAGTTTCCATGAAATTGATACCTTTTTGAAGAGACAGAGGGAAATCTGGCAGGCTACCCCATCCATCTGGCCCACATCTGGTAGAATAACTAGCAGATTTGGCTGGAGGAAGGGTGGAGGCTTTCATCAGGGGGTGGATATTGCCAATGCCCCAGGGACACCTATCCGGGCCACCGCTGATGGAGAGGTAGTCTTAGCCCGGAGGAGTGGAGGATATGGTCTTTTGGTTGTGGTAGATCATGGTAATGGATTCCGCACCAGGTATGCGCATAACAAAAAACTCTTGATCAAAAAAGGGGATAAAGTAAGAAAAGGACAGATTATTGCCTATATGGGAGGTACCGGGAAAAGTACCGGGACCCACCTTCATTATGAAGTAAGAATGGCAGGAAGGCCTGTTAATCCTTTGAATTACATGTAAGGAGAAAAGGATATGTGGAAAAAGAAGGTAAAAATTGAGACCATCTTAGGGCCTGAAACGAAGTTTGAGGGAGTGATTTCCTCTAAGGGGATAATCCGAATCGATGGCTTTCTAGATGGAGGTATCGCAGATGCTGAAGAGGTTATCGTGGGAGAGACTGGGACAATAAAAGGCGATATCGAGGCAAAAACTATTGTGGTGGCAGGAAAGGTTATTGGAAACATAACTGCCCTGGATAGCATCGAAATGCTCCCCACTTGTCAGGTTAACGGAGATATCAAGACCGCACATGTTTCCATCCACAAAGGGGTAATCTTCGAAGGAAATTGCCACATGACTAGGGAAAAGACCGAGGTAATTAACATTAAAAAAGGAAGAGGAAAATAAACCTTTCAAGCCCTTTAAGTGCACCTGCTTACCCACCTAAAGACACCCTCACAATTTCTAACAGGTTAAAAACTGGCTGTTTCTGGTAAACCAAGAAAGAAAATGGTTTGTTTTTTGCAATTTATCTATTTAGCACTGGACAAATAGTTTTATTAAAAAGTAAAATGATTTTAAGAATTATTTAAATAATAAAGAATGAAGTCAATTTACACAGATAAAATATTGATTCTGGACTTTGGCTCTCAATATACCCAGCTTATTGCCAGGAGGGTGCGTGAATGTGGTGTATATTCAGAGATACATCCTTATAGCCTAACAATAGATCAAATCCAATCATTTAACCCTAAGGGGATTATCCTATCAGGAAGTCCCTCCAGTGTCTTAGATATTAATGCGCCCCGGTGTGTTCCGGAGGTCTTTAGGTTAGATGCCCCTATCCTGGGGATATGTTATGGCATGCAGCTTATGGCCCAGATGCTCCAAGGTCAGATAGAAAAGGGTGATGAGAGAGAATATGGCCCAGCCTCTCTCTTTATGGTTGAGGATTGTCCATTATGGAATGGATTTATGGAGAGAGAAAAAGGGGAGTCTGTTTGGATGAGTCATGGTGATAGGGTAACTAAGATCCCGCCAGGGTTTGTCATTCTAGCTCAAAGTCAGAACTCTCCTATTGCAGCAATGGGCTATCCGGGAAAGAATTTCTACGGGGTTCAGTTCCATCCGGAGGTGGCTCATACACCTCGAGGCAAAGAGTTGATCAAGAATTTCCTATTCAAGATTTGCAAGTGTTCCTCTACTTGGTCCATGGCCTCGTTTATTGAAGAAACCATTCCTAGGCTTAAGGTTGCTATTGGTAGACATGGTGTGGTTTGTGCTCTTAGCGGAGGAGTAGATTCTTCAGTAACCGCCCTTTTAATCCATAAAGCAGTTGGTGATCAATTGCATGCTATTTTTGTAGATAACGGTCTTCTGAGGAGAGACGAGGGTGAAGAGGTAGTAAGTGTTTTCAAGAAGTTATTGAGAATTCCTATCCATCACATCTCCGCACAAAGATTGTTTTTGGATAAATTACGGGGGGTAATTGATCCCGAGGAAAAAAGGAGAATTATAGGCAATTTATTTATTGAAATCTTTGAAAAGGAAGCCAAAAAGATAGGTAATGTTAAATTTCTTGCCCAAGGAACTCTCTATCCCGATGTCATTGAAAGCGCCTCTTTTAAAGGACCTTCAGCCACTATCAAATCACACCATAATGTTGGTGGTTTACCTGAAAGGATGCATCTTGAGTTGATTGAACCTTTAAGAGAACTATTTAAGGATGAGGTGAGAGAGCTGGGACGGGAACTAGGCCTTCCTCGTTCTATTCTTCAGCGCCAGCCATTTCCCGGCCCAGGTCTGGCTATAAGAATCTTAGGAGAGGTTACAGAGAGCAGGTTAAACATACTTAGGTTTGCCGATGCCATCGTAACTGAGGAAATGCAAGGAGAAGGATTGATGGAAAAGGTATGGCAATCCTTCGCCATCCTTCTTCCTATAAAGACAGTGGGGGTTATGGGTGATGAACGTACCTATGAAAATGTGATAGCCATCCGTATTGTAGAGAGCATCGACGGTATGACTGCTGATTGGGCTAGGGTACCTCATAAAATTCTGGCCAAGCTATCCAACCGGATAATCAATGAGGTTAAGGGAGTAAACAGAGTAGTCTATGACATATCCTCCAAGCCACCCAGTACTATCGAGTGGGAATAGAAAGGATATACATCTTATCCTAGAAACCTTAATGCCTTTGCGACATGGAATGTAGGGCACTTTAGTGAACCGGGAAAAACTATGAAGGGATTGAGAAATCAGGAGGCCATAGAACGAGTCCCTTTGATTGAGGAAATCTATACCCCCCTTTCGCCACTGGAGATTTTTGAATTGTTCTATAATAGACCCCATAGCTTCTTTTTAGATAGCGGACTGAGTGTAAATCGTCTGGGGCGGTATTCCTTTATAGGGAGTGATCCCTTTTTAGTTCTGAAGAGCTGGGGGAAAAGGATGGAGATTACAGAAAACTCACACCATAGCTATATCATAGGTGACCCTTTTGATGTCTTGGCTACCTTGGTTTCCAGTTATAGGTTATCTACTCCAACTGGACTCCCGCCATTTTTGGGAGGAGCAGTGGGCTATTTTGGCTACGATCTTTGCCACTTTATTGAAGAACTTCCTTCTCGAAGCAAGGACGATCTTGATATCCCTGACTGCTATATAGCCTTTTATGATACGGTAATAGCCCATGACCACTTGATGAGAAAAACCTGGATTGCCTCTAGCGGGTTTCCCGAGGAATATGAGGATAGGGCCAGAAAGAAGGCAAAAGAGAAGATTTCAGAGTTAGGGTATATACTCTCCAAGGCCGTGTCACAAGATCCCACCCTTCAAGAAGATACACTTGAACCCCACAATATCCATATAACCTCCAATTTCTCCAAAGAAGGGTATATCAACGCTATAGCTAAGGCCAAGGAATATATTGCAGCCGGGGATATTTATCAAGTCAATCTCTCCCAAAGATTTTATGCCTCCTTATCAATATCTCCTCTCGAACTTTATAAGGTATTACGTAAGGTCAATCCTGCACCCTTCGCTGGTTTTTTAAACTGGGAGGAAGTAAAGGTTTTAAGTAGTTCGCCAGAAAGATTTCTTAGAATTTCAGGAAGAAAGGTAGAAACTAGGCCTATTAAGGGTACTCGCCACAGGGGTAGAAATAAACTTGAGGACAAACTCTTATCTCAGGAACTCCTTGAAAGCAAAAAGGATAGGGCAGAGCTCATCATGATTGTTGATTTAGAACGAAATGACCTAGGAAGGGTTTGTGAGTATGGTTCGGTAACAGTGCCCGAGCTTATAACATTAGAAACTTATGCTACAGTTCATCATTTAGTTTCCACAGTGGTAGGAAGGTTGTGTTGGGATAAGGATCATATCGACTGCCTTAAGGCCTGCTTTCCTGGTGGTTCCATTACCGGTGCTCCTAAGATTCGAGCTATGGAGATTATAGATGAATTAGAGCCTACAAAAAGAAAGGTTTATACAGGTTCCATGGGATACATAGGATTCAATCAGGAGACTGATCTTAATATCGTGATTCGCACTATGCTATATGTGGGAAATAACATATATTTTCAGGTTGGTGGGGGGATTGTGGCTGACTCTGATCCAGAAAAGGAATATGAAGAGACCTTACATAAGGCCAAAGCCTTAATAGAAGCGGTTACCATAAGAAATCAAAAAACTCGTCATTATCAAATCCAAAGTTTCCTTTAGCCTTTGAATCTTTTAAAATGTGATGATGGCAGAGGTAGTTTATATAAATGGCACCCTGGTTCCTCAAGAGGAGGCAAAGGTTTCTATCTTTGATAGAGGTTTTTTATATGGAGATGGGTTATTTGAGACCATGCGGTCTTACTCCGGACATGTGTTTCGCTTAGAGCACCACCTGTCCCGACTTTTTAGTGCCCTCAAAATTTTAAATTTAGATATTCCCTTTAATCCATCTCAGCTTAAAAAGGCTATTTATCATACTTTAAAAGCCAACAACCTAAATGAGGCATATATCCGTCTATGTGTATCCAGAGGGGAAGGGCCTCTAGGTCTCAATCCCACCCCTTGTCGAACCCCCAAGGTCATCATTATCACAAAAAATTTTGAGCCCTATCCGGCGATTTCTTATGAGGAGGGATTGAGAGCGGTGGTGGCGAGCACTAGGCAAAATACCGCCTCTCCTCTATCTAAGATTAAATCGGCTAATTTTTTAAACTACATCCTGGCCAAAATGGAAGCCCTATCTAAGGGCGTGGACGAAGGAATATTACTTAATAACGAGGGGTATGTGGCAGAGACAACTACCAGTAATATTTTTATGATAAAAGATGGAATATTGTCTACTCCATCAGAAGGGAGCGGCATTTTGCCAGGGATAACCAGGCAGACGATACTTGAAATTTCATACTCTATGGGAATAAAGGTTTTTGAAAGAAAGATAAGTATAGACGAACTTTTTGAATCTCAAGAATGTTTTCTCACTAATACATTAATGGAGGTTATGCCTTTAGTAGAGATTGAGGGACTTCCCATCGGTAATGGAAGGCCCGGTCCATTAACCATCAAATTACGCCAGTCATATCAAGAATTGGTACAAAGAAAGTTAAACCTGTAAGTATCTGAAATAAATAAAACTTCCAAATATTACTTTTTAACTTTTGCTGCTCAATGTTTTCCATTATAAT
>DTXE01000149.1 GCA_012962595.1 Syntrophaceae bacterium
CCAAATTCCAAACAATGTTTGGTATTTGATGCTTGGGATTTGGAATTTAAACTAGAGGAGCTATTTTCACATGAAAGAGAAGTAAGGGAGGGTCGATCATTCCATATTGACACACATCATTTTAAACCTCAAAGAATGCTATATGGAGACAGAGGCAAGGCGTCTACCCTAGGGAGCTTGTCAGAAAATATATTGGCAGCTACATGCCTAAGTAGAAATCCAACCAGCCGATTTTTTAGCAACAGAGAGTGCGGAATGCAACATAAAATTATTGACAAATCTCTTTTGGCATCGTAGTTAACCAAAGGTACTTATTCAAAATTTTTTCACAGGGAGGTAGACCATGGCTAAGGCATGCAAGGCAAAACAGATAAACCTTGCTACCCTAAATAAGGTGGGAATGCTGGCAAAAGTAAGCAGTGCAGTGGCTGGTGCTAAAGTAAACCTAAATGCATTATGCGCCTGGGGAGATAAGAAGAAGGCCTATTTTTACATGGTAGCCGAACGTCATATGAAAGCAAAGAACGCTCTCACAAAGGCAAAATTTAAAGTAACTGATGAAGATGTTATTCTGGTTGAGATGCCCAATAAGCCAGGCGAGATGCAGAAGGTAGCCCAAAAAATAGCAGATGCCGGTATAAATATCTTATACGCCTATGGCTCTGCAGGAAGTGGTAGAACCAGCTTTTGTATCTTCAAAACAGAGAACGACAAAAAAGCCATTAGGGTGATACAGGGTAAGTAAAGGCCGATTTAAGAGTCAGGCTGGAAAAGTAAGATATTGGTGGTGGCCTTACTCATATCGTAAGGCGTCTATAGGATTGAGCTTGGCAGCCTTTCGTGCAGGATAATAACCAAAAAAGATCCCTACACTCGCCGAGAAGAGAAAACCTAGCAATATGGGTGCCAATTTTATAATTACCTGATACTTGCTACTTAGGTTAACCGCAAATCCTCCTCCAATTCCTAAGATTATGCCCAGGATACCGCCCAGTAAGCTAACCACCAGAGACTCAACTAGAAACTGCATCAGGATATCTCGATTTTTTCCTCCTACCGCCTTCCGGATACCTATCTCACGGGTGCGCTCCGCCACAGTTACCAGCATGATGTTCATGATGCCAATCCCTCCTACCACCAGGGATACAGTGGCTACACCTGCCAAAAGAAAGGTGAAGGTCCGGGACACACGGGCCATAGATTCTAAGTATTCCTTCTGGCTCCGGATATAGAAATCATCCTCCTCACCCAGTGGAATTCGGTGGCGCTTACGCATAAGGGCCTGGATGGCCCTCTGCACCATGTCCATCTTTTCTATAGATTCTACTTGGATATTAATATTCCTTAAATAGTCTACACCCAGCAATCGCTTCATAGCGGTACTTATGGGGATAAAAATCTGGTCATCAGGATTGAACCACCCCTTGTCACCTTTGGCCTTAAGAGTACCAATTACTTGAAAATTAATGCCGTTAACCTTGATTGTTTCGCCCAAAGGGTTTAAGGCCCCAAATAGATCTTCCTTGACCTTACTACCTAAGACCGCAACCTTGCGCCTTTCCCGGACATCCTGGTCGGCAATAAATCGGCCTGACTCTACTTCAAAATTTCTCACCTCTATATGAGAAGGGACGGTACCGGTGGCAGAGGATCTGGTATTTTTATTTAAGTATTTTAACTGGGCCATAGTAGCCACCTGTGGGGCAACATTTTTGACAAAGGGAATTTTAGCAATAGCCTTAGCATCCTCTAAGGTGAGACTTTCTGCCTCCGTAGTTCGCACCCCATGTAGACCCTTTTTGCCTGGACGAAGAACCAGTAGATTGGTGCCAAAACTCTTGATCTCATCGGTCACCTTAACCCTTGCTCCCTCTCCTAAACCCAACATGAGGATTACCGAGGCCACCCCCATAATAATTCCCAAGGTGGCCAGGAAAGATCGCACCTTATTACCCAGAAGGCTACGAATGGCTATTTTTATGGCTATGATCAGATTCATAGATTATGTCTTCTCCCCTACTATCTGTCCGTCCCTCAAATGTATTATTCTCTGGCATTCCTGTGCAATATGTGCCTCATGCGTGACAATAAGCACTGTTACTCCTTGGGAATTAAGTTCCTTAAATAGGCCCATAATCTCGCTACCGGTTTTGGTATCCAGATTTCCCGTAGGTTCATCGGCCAGAATAATTACAGGATTAACCACCAAGGCACGGGCAATAGCCACCCTTTGGCCCTCGCCACCAGAAAGCTCACTTGGTAAGTGGTGCATTCGGTCAATAAGGCCTACGCGCTCCAAGGCCTCTATAGCACGTTTTCTTGAGTTCCTGATTCCACCATAGATAAGGGGAAGCTCCACATTCTCCAGAGCAGTGGTGCGTGGGAGAAGGTTGAAGGTCTGGAATACAAAGCCAATCTTTCTGTTCCTTATCTCTGCTAATTGGTCATCGCTTAGTGAGCTTACATCTGTACCCTCAAGAAAATAAGTTCCAGAAGTGGGACGATCTAAACACCCTAGTATATACATAAGTGTGGATTTTCCACTGCCGGATGACCCCATGACTGCCACCATTTGCTCTCGTTCCATGTGGAATGATACACCCCTGAGAGCCCGTATCTGGTGATCACCTACCCTATATATCTTTTCAATATCCTTGACTTCAATGATGTTCAACGCCCCACCTTTGGCATAAATCTATCCATACCCACCTCTAACCCATGCTTAAGCTCCAGTTGTTCCATAAAGGCTGCATGGCGTACGATTTTATCCCCTTCTTTGAGGCCACCCAAGATTTCTGTAATAATTCCATCAGTGACACCACAGGTGACTAAGGTCAGTTTGGGTTTCCCATTGATTTTAAATACCCCTTTTTGATCTGGGGATACGGTCTTATTATATTGCGAAACATCTACCAATGCCTCATTGGGTAACCAGAGAGTGTTTTTTCTCTGGAGATATGCTATCTCAACATTGGCGGTCATGGCGGGTTTTAGCAATTGTTTTTCTTCGTCTTCTATTTCAATTTTTACCTCAAAGGTAACCACGTTTTCCTTAGTTATACCCTGGGGGGCTATATGGGTAACCTTTCCATGGAATGTCTTTTTTGGATA
>DTXE01000150.1 GCA_012962595.1 Syntrophaceae bacterium
TATTTATACCATAAATTATATAAATAAGTCATGTGAATCTTGGATGCCTTCAATCTTAAAGGTGTGAAATCCCCTTGACATAGTCTTTTCAAAGGAGTAACTTCATTCCTGCCAGATAAAAAGGTTCTTAAACATGGTATCGAGGATCCTTTTCCGATGTGGCCAGATTTGTACCGAATTTGTAAAAGAAATGGGCCAAATTGCCCTGCTCTTTCTCTATACTATCAGTTGGATGTTTACTCCCCCATTTAGAATTCGCAACATATTTAGACAGATGGAATTTGTGGGGATAAAATCTATACTTGTCATTGTGTTAACAGGAATATTTGCAGGCATGGTTGTGGCATTAGGAAGCTACACTGGATTTAAAAGATTTGGCGGTGAGAGTCTCTTAGGGGCAACCGTGGCACTTGCCATGGCCAGGGAGCTTGGGCCAGTTATGACGGCGCTCATGGTCACTGCCAGGGCAGGTTCGGCTATGGCTGCCGAGCTTGGAACCATGCGAGTTACAGAGCAGATTGACGCACTAGCCACCATGGCAGTAAATCCCATCCAATATCTGATTGTACCTAGAGTATTGGCGGGCATTTTCATGGTTCCCGTACTCACCATTGTGTGTGCTTCTATAGGAATTCTCGGTGGTTATTTCGTTTCTGTGGGCCTCTTAGGGCTAAACCCTGGAATCTATATGGCAAATACTGTGGAGTATATGGAATTTCTTGACATTGTTAAGGGCCTTTCTAAGGGGTTCTTTTTCGGCTTCATTCTTTCTTTAATCAGCTGCTACAAGGGCTTTTATGCCAGAGGTGGGGCAGAGGGGGTGGGTAAGGCCACTACCGAGGCGGTAGTCTTTTCCTCGGTAGCTATACTTATTGGAAACTACATCCTAACCTCTTTTCTATTTTGAAGATGATTAGAGTGGTTGACTTACACAAATCTTTCAATGGTCTCAAGGTATTGCGGGGTATTAATCTATCCATCGAGAAGGGAAAGACTACCGTGATTCTGGGAGGGAGTGGTGTAGGCAAGACTGTGTTCATAAAACACCTAATTGGACTTATGAAACCGGACAAGGGAAGTATATATGTAGATGATGTGGACATTACCAGATTAAAAGAGAAGGAACTTGCTGAAGTAAGGAAAAAATTCGGTATGTTATTCCAGGAAGCCGCCCTTTTTGATTCCCTAACTGTGGGCGAAAATGTGGGCTTCCCCCTTAGGGAACATACCAAATTGAGCACAGAAGCTATTGATAAGATTGTGCGTGAGAAACTTGAACAGGTGGGGTTGCAGGGTATTGAAGACAAGTATCCATCTGAACTTAGTGGCGGTATGAAAAGAAGGGTAGGACTGGCCCGTGCCATGGCCCTAAATCCTGAGATTCTTTTATTTGATGAACCTACCACAGGGCTTGATCCTATAATGAAAACCATTATTAATGACCTCATTATAAATACCCAAAGAAGGGGTAGTTTGACCTGTGTGGTAATCACCCATGATATTACCACCACCTTTAAGCTCGCCCATAAGGTTGCCATGATACATGAGGGTATTATTGTGGAAGAAGGGCTTCCTGAAGAGTTCAAAAATTCCAGCAACCTTATTGTCCAGGCATTTCTTGCAGGAAAACCCCAGGAATAGGAGGCAAAAATGAAGGGAAGAAAGGGTATAAGCCCCGAGATAAAGGTTGGTTTGTTTGTCTTGATGGGACTGATACTTCTTGCCTACATGAGTATTAAGGTTACTAAGGGATTTGGAATAAGGAGAGGTTATGAAGTTTCAGCCATTTTTGATTCCGTATCGGGCCTGGTGAAGGATGCTTCTGTGGAGATAGCCGGAGTAGAGGTGGGACGAGTAAAGGATATTTCGCTGAAGGAAGGCAAAGCAAAGGTAGATATGATTGTGAATCCTGCAATCCGTCTTAAAAAGGACTCGTACGCATTAATTCGCACCAAGGGGGTTTTGGGCGACAAGTTTGTGGAGATCCATCCTGGAACTGTAGCTGAAGAGATTGGTCCTGGAGGGGTTATAGCTAATACTACCTCGCAAACTGAATTGGATAGGTTACTTACAGACGTTGGTCCCATTTTGCGTGACTTAAAATCGGTTACCCACACCCTAAGTATGGTTATTGGGACCGAAGAAGGGAAAAAGACCTTTCAAGAACTGGTGGAAAATTTTAGGGAGGCAAGCGCTAGCATGAAGTCTATTGCCCAGCAAATGGAAGAGGGTAAGGGAACCCTTGGGAAACTGGTTAACGATGAAACTCTCTATAACGAGGTAAAGAATGTCTTCGATCAGACCAAAGAAACCATGTCTACCATTCGCAAGCTTGTAAAGGATATTGAGGCAGGTAAGGGAACAGTGGGAAAGCTGGTAAATGATGATACATTATACGTTGAAGCTAAGGAGGCTATAACCAATATAAGAAAGATATCGGAGAAGATAGATAAGGGCGAAGGAACATTGGGCAAGCTAGTAAAGGATGATAAGCTGTATGAAGAGGTCAGGGATGCCATAAAAAGTGTGAAAAAAACCACAGAAGGAGTACAGGAACAAACCCCCATTACTACTCTAGGAGTTATCGGAGCAGCAGCTATACAGTAGGCTGAAGGTGACTACAAGACACTATATCCTTGTATCTCTGTTAGCCTCTTTTCTTGTGGGATGTAGTACCCATAACGTTAGAGACTTTCCCCCACTATTTGACTATCGGGCAGAGGGAGAAACAGAATCCCTTGATATTGCAGGCCCTTTTTATAGTCATCGGCACTCACATAATAGGAGTGAATGGGCATTTAGGCCCTTTATTTCCAAATATGAGGATAAAGATAAAGGCATCTGTGAGTACCAATTCCTATATCCTCTGGGAAAGTACAGAAGGACAAAGGAAAGACGTTATATCCAATTTATTCCATTTGTAAAATCTGGAGAATACCTTGCCGAGAGAAGAAAAAAGGCTAAGGCCTCAGAGTTTTTCCCGGTTTTCTGGGGTACCACCGAGGACGGTGAAAAATATGGAGGATTTTTCCCTTTTTACGGGACATTTAAAAACCGATTTGGAAGGGATAGGATGACCTTCTTTCTCTGGCCACTCTATTCCTCTTCTAGGGAAGATGACACCACTACCTATAAATTTATGTGGCCTTTTTTTAGCTATACTACGGGGAAGAATCGTAAGGGATTTCGAATCTGGCCCCTATATGGGTATGATAAAAAGGATGGTGTGTATCTCAAGCGTTTTGTTTTGTGGCCCTTCTTCATCCACCAGAAAACCCACCTTGATACCGATAATCCTAAGGACTTTTTTGCCATATTTCCCTTATATGTATCTATAAAATCTAAATCTGAAAGGTCAAGGACTGCACTCTTCCCATTATTTACATTTTATGAAAGGGACAGGGATAATTTCAGACAAAGGACCTACCCATGGCCCATTTTGACCTATGCAAAAGGTGACGGTTATGAAAGCAGAAATGTGCTTCCCCTTTATAGCTGGCAGAAGAAGGAAGGCTATAAGAGCTTCTATGTGCTTTGGCCTATATACAAGCATGAAGTGGAATGGGATAAGAACTCCAATACTGTTACCGATTACCTTTTCCTCATAAATAAATATGAAAGAAAGACCTTCAAGGAAGAAAATGGGAAAGCCAAAATTCTGAGGTTCTGGCCTCTTTTTTATTATAGAGTGAAAAAAGAAGGGGATGTTAGATTTGACTTTCCTCATATAATACCGATAGAGAATGAAGGATTTGACAGAAACTATGGTCCTTTGTTTCATATTTACCAATATAGAAAGGATGCTAATGGCAACGAACAATCCAAGTTCTTATGGGGACTCTATACCTATCGGAAACGGGGTTTGAGCGAATCCAGAAACCTTTCGTTTATTGCATCTTATAAAAAGGATATGGAGTTTAAAAAATTCTCTCTGCTTAAGGGACTTTTTGAATATCAGAGCAAGGAGGGCACAAACTCTTTGAGATTTCTCTATCTCCCCTGGCGGATAAGGTGGCAAAAAAGGACAGAATCGGCCAGGGTTTGTGAGGATTTTTGAGATCTAATCCCTTCCAGTCTCCTGTTCTAATTTCATTTCCAGTACTTTCTGATTGTATAAGTTGATCACCTCCCTTCGCCTTAGCATCCCCAAAAGCATTCTTTCATCATTCTCGCTTACTATAGGTAATTCATCGATATTCTTTATGGTAAATTTTTTCAATATAGTATGCAGGCTATCCGAAGGCTTTCCCACAATAATATCTGTATTGGCGATGTCTTTCATCACAGCAATCTCCCCCAGATCCTTATCGAAAAGGTATTGTCTAACGTCGTTTATGGAAAAGATGCCCACTAGTCTATTTTGGTCATCCACTACTGGAAAGTAATGCTGTTCGGTTTTTGAAAATATGTAAACAAAATCTTTAAACTTCATATCTTGAGGGATTAAGGTTACATTTTTAAGAGAACCAAGCATCTCCTTTACACGTAGACCTGCCAAAACGTCTATAAAAAATTCTCCAGTATGGGCTGGAGAATCCACTTTTGTGGGAACCTGCTTTTCATATATAGTCCATCTTTTTGACAATAAAAAGGCCATAGTGCATACCATCATTCCCGGAAGTAACAGATGATAGGAACCGGTCATTTCACTTACCATTAAGATAGTAGCAATGGGGGCCTTGGATGCCGCTGAAAAGAAACCAGCCATTCCTACAATAACAAAGGATGCAGGTTGATCAACAATTCTTGGCATGATTTGATGAAAGATGTTACCAATGGCCCCACCTAAAGCTCCACCTATAACCACTGATGGTCCAAACACACCTCCACTTCCTCCAGAACCTATAGAAAATGAGGTGGTAAATATCTTCCCCAAAGCTACAGCAAACAAAAGGGGGATAGTTACTTGGTTATTAAGGACTGTCTGGAGGAAGCCATAACCAAAGGCCAGGGTTTGAGGTAGAAAGAATCCTATGATACCAGTTAACAGTCCGCCAATAGCTGGTTTAAAATGGTTGGGGATGGATAATTTTTTAAATAAATCACGTATTCCGTAAAAAGATTTTACGTAGATTATAGCCACTCCCGTAACCACAAGGGCAAGCACTGCATAGGGACCTAGTTCTAAAGGATTGTGGAAGGTAAAGTCCTCAGTTTTAAAGAGTGCACCCCACCCGAAGAACAGGCAAAAGGTAGAATAAGCAACGATAGAGGAAATGGCAGCAGGCATTATTATATCCGATTCAAATTCTGACTCTTTATACATAACCTCGGCGGCAAATAGTGCTCCTGCTAAAGGTGCCCTAAAGATGCTTCCAATTCCAGCACCCATTCCAGCAGCAAGCATAATCCGCCGTTCTCTGGATGAAAGCTTCAATTTTGTGGCCAAAAATGACCCAAAACCTGCACCAATCTGGGCAATGGGACCCTCCCGGCCTCCAGACCCCCCGCTTCCTATAGTAAGAAAAGAGGCCACCATTTTAATAAATGGAACCCTAAATCTTACCAGACCTCCCTTTTGGTGATAGGCTTCGATGGCGGCATCAGTGCCGTGGCCTTCCGCCTCAGGGCAAAAGGTGTAAACTAAAAGGCCACTCAAAAGGCCTCCAAATGCGGGTACTAATAAAAGAAGCCACCGACGAAAAGGTGTAGAGGATTCTGAAAAGATTGATAATTCCCCGTCTGGGGGCGGCGGCCTATAGCCGGCGATGAGGTCAAGAAAATAATGCATGCCTGCACGGCATAGGATATAAAAGGCAACGGAGCCCAAACCTGCTATAAGACCGATTAAACCGTAGAAGAGAACCCATCTCCTAGCAATTCTTAATATATCTATAATCTTCCCTACCACGGCCACAGTCTCTTTAAGATTTGGAGGCTTTCCAAAACCCAAGATTCTTGATGGGCCTCCAGGGTTATAATGGGCTTTAAGTTCTTTCTTTTGAGGATAGAGAAAAGCTTTTCAAACTCTATCTCTCCACACCCCAGGGCCATATGGTCATCTATTTCTCCCTTATTATCATGGAGATGAAGCTGGCCTAGATAAGGCGAAAGTTCATCTATCCACATGTCAATGGGGCTTTTCCCAAAGACGTGGGCATGTCCTACATCGAAACAAAATTTGAAGTTATCCGAATACAGGGACTTAAATATGGGTTTAAGGATTTCTGGGGTCTCCTCGAAGACATTTTCTATCATGAGAATGGTTCCTATCTCCCTTGCCCTGTCAGCAAAAATGGTCCAAGTCTCTATGCTATTTTTGAGCCATTGATCTTGGTTATCACGATAGCATCTATTATCATATCCTGAATGGCACACGATAGAGAAAGGCTTGAAGATGGGAGCGAAATCAAAGGCCTGATGTAAACGGCCCAGGGAAACACTTCGTATCTTGGGATCTATACCGCCTGGAGCCAACTCCATATAAGGAGCATGGAGGGTTATGGAGAGACCTCCTTCATGAAGCCTTTGGGCAACATATTCGAAATCCTTTATGCCAAAATTATCTAACGCAAAGTTATCCAAAGCGATTTCTGGATTAACCTTGTTCTCTATGACCTTTAATAGATACTCCTCCCACAGCATTTTAAAAGGGATGCTAATAAATATCTTTTTTAAGAGTTTCTCCACATTCCTCTCCTTTTACTTAAGTTCATGCGAAAATAGCTCCTCTAATTTATAGGCAGGAGGATTTCTTTTTTTGCTAGCTCCTCTTGTTTAAATTCCAAATCCCAAGCATCAAATACCAAA
>DTXE01000151.1 GCA_012962595.1 Syntrophaceae bacterium
CTATGGAGGTGGCTCGTGTAGTAGGATTCTTACTTTCCGATGCGGCTAGTTATATTACAGGCCAAGTAATTCATGTAAACGGTGGTTTGTACATGTAGATTACAAAGAGTCTTCAAAACTCATCAGGAGGTGTAGGGATGAACATCGATGAGAAGGTCAAAGAGGTCATATCCCATCAACTTGGTGTAAGTTTGAATGAAGTGGTACCGGAGGCCTCGTTTGTGGATGACTTGGGTGCTGATTCACTGGATTTAGTGGAATTGGTTATGGCCATGGAAGAGGAGTTTGGTATAGAGATTGGAGATGAGGATGCAGAGCGTATCAGAACAGTTCAAGATGCCATTGACTACGTTAAAAACCATCCATAACTATTGCCATTTATTGAGAGCAAATAGCCAAGAGCATTTTTATACGAGGTGTGTCTTTGGCAAAGCGAGTGGTAATAACAGGCCTAGGAACAGTAAACCCATTAGGGATAGGGGTTGAGGCCTCTTGGGATGCTATCTTAAAGGGAAAATCTGGAATAGGAGAAATCACTAGATTTGACGCCTCCCAATATCCATCCAAAATCGCAGGAGAGGTCAAGGACTTCCGCCCAGGAGACTTTATAACTCAAAAACAGATTAAAAGGATGGATATCTTCATCCAGTTTGCTCTTGCTTCTGCACGAATGGCTATGGAAGATTCAAAACTAGTTATCAATTCTAAAAACGAAAATGAGGTAGGTGTAATTGTAGGGTGTGGTCTAGGAGGTCTCAACACCATAGAAAGATACCATAAGTTGTTGCTGACATCAGGGCCGCATAAAGTAACCCCTTTCTTCATTCCCATGCTAATTGGTAATATGGCCTCCGGCAATATATCTATAGAATTTAGGGCCAAGGGGCCAAATAGTTCACCTGCTACTGCATGTGCTGCAGGTTCTCATGCCATAGGTGATGCTTATCATGCTATTAGAAGTGGAATTGCTACCGCCATGATTGCTGGAGGTGTGGAGTCAGTTATTACTCCATTGGCTGTGGCCGGTTTTAGTAATATGCGAGCCCTCTCTACCAGGAATCATGAGCCAGAAAAGGCCTCACGTCCCTTTGAGAAGAATCGAGATGGGTTTGTTATTGCAGAGGGATGTGGGATCCTAATTCTAGAGGAACTTACATCTGCCCTAGATAGAGGAGCCAAGATTTATGCTGAGATCGTGGGCTACGGGATGAGCGGAGATGCTTATCATATAACGGCACCTGCGCCTGATGGTAAAGGATTTGCTCGGTGCATGGAGATGGCATTGGAAGATGCCTCTCTCACATATCGTGATGTGGACTATATAAACGCCCATGGAACCTCAACAGGCTTAAACGATCTCTGCGAGACTATGGCAATAAAGGCCGTTTTTAAAGAAAGGTGCAAGGAGATACCGGTCAGTTCTACCAAGTCTATGACGGGACATCTCTTGGGTGGAGCAGGCGGGTTAGAGGCCATATTTTCGGTTCTGACTATAAGGGATGGGATCATTCCACCTACTATCAATTATGAGGTCCCAGATCCGGAGTGCGACCTTGACTACGTACCCAATGTAGCCCGAAAGGCTAAAGTTGATGTAGTCATGTCTAATACCTTTGGATTTGGGGGAACTAATGCCTCTTTATTATTTAAAAGATTTGAGATGTGATTTTAATGAAGATCGTGGTGGGTTCAGATCATGCAGGACATGCCTTAAAAGAATTAATCAAGAATCTTCTATCGAAGCGTCATATAGAGGTGGTAGATGTAGGTACAACCAGCGAGGACAGTTGCGATTATCCCGATTTCGGGAAGATGGTTGCTGAGAAGGTATCCAAGGGTGAGTTTGATAGAGGTATTTTGGTATGTGGCACCGGAATCGGCATGTCCATTGTGGCTAATAGATTCCCAGGTGTTAGGGCAGCTTTGTGCAATGATTCCTATATGGCCCAAATGAGTCGCAGACATAATGATGCCAATGTATTAGTGATGGGTGGCAGGATAATTGGCCCAGGATTAGCCACAGAAATTACCAATGTCTGGTTAGATACCTCCTTTGAAGGAGGAAGGCATAAGGAACGGTTAGATAAAATCGATATTCCCTTATCCTCTGTTGGTTAAATGATATGAATGAAAAGACGTCTGTTTTAGATAAGGCTGATCCTAAAATTGCGGAGTCCATCAGGCTTGAAGTGGAAAGACAGACCTATAATCTGGTGTTGATTGCATCAGAAAATTATATAAGCCATGCGGTCAGAGAAGTTCAAGCTAGCGTTATGACTCACAAGTATGCGGAAGGATACCCTGATAACCGATATTATAGTGGCTGTGACTTTGTTGATACAGTGGAAATTCTGGCAGTTAATCGCTGCAAGACCCTTTTTGGGGCAGAATATGCCAATGTTCAACCTCATTCTGGAACCCAGGCTAATATGGCAGTATATTTTTCAGTACTTGAGCCTGGGGATATCCTTATGGGAATGGATCTGGCCCATGGTGGCCACTTGAGTCATGGTAGCCATGTCAGCTTTTCAGGAAAGTTATATCGGGTGATTTCATACGGGGTGGATAGGGATAAAGAGGTTATAGATTACGAGCAGGTGGGTAAGTTAGCTAAGGAACATCATCCTAAATTGATTGTGGCTGGTGCCAGTAGTTACCCCCGCCTCATAGACTTTAAAGCCTTTGGTAAGATTGCTAAAGATGTGGGGGCATATTTGATGGTAGATATGGCACACATTGCAGGCCTAGTGGCTGCTGATGTTCATCCTTCACCCGTTCCCTATGCAGAATTTATTACATCTTCAACCCATAAAACTCTAAGAGGACCCAGGGGGGGATTTATACTAGCTAAAGAGGAGTTCGGACGGATACTTGATAAACAGGTTTTTCCTGGAATCCAGGGTGGACCTCTCATGCATGTGATTGCTGCCAAGGCCGTGGCTTTTAAAGAGGCCCTTTCAGAAAGTTTTAGGGCCTATCAAAATCAGGTAGTATTGAATGCAAAAACCCTGGCTGATGAGCTGAAAAAGGATGGATTCCGTCTAGTTTCTGGTGGAACAGACAATCATTTAATCCTGGTAGACCTTACAGAAACCGGACTAACGGGACTTGAGGCGGAAAGGATCTTGGGCCAGGCAGGCATTTCCGTGAACAAGAATAGCATTCCCTTTGACACCAGGAGACCTTCCATTACCAGTGGGATAAGGATTGGGACACCAGCGGTCACCACCCGGGGCATGAGAGAAGGTGAGATGGTAGTCATTGCCAAATATATCTCCCAGATCTTGAGTCATGGGGATGATAAGACCTTGCTTAAGAGGATTCAACAAGAGGTAAGGGATTTATGTCAAAAATTTCCTCTTTTCCAGAATGCCCCAAATCTTACAGGCGACCTTCTTGGCACCAGTACTTCCTGGATATAACTGAGCTGGTGGCAAAGCGTTCCACTTGTAGACGCCGCCAGGTTGGAGCCATTTTAGTAAAGGATAATAGGATATTAGCTACCGGTTATAATGGCGCCCCATCGGGGCTTAAACACTGTCTAGATGTAGGTTGCTTAAGGGATGAGATGGAAGTCCCATCTGGTGAAAGGCAGGAATTATGTAGAGGGCTCCATGCAGAACAGAATGTAATCATTCAGGCTGCCTCTCATGGGGTCTCCATCGCCGGCTCTACTCTGTTTTGTACCTGTCTACCCTGTATTACCTGCTCCAAGATGCTGATTCAGGCAGGTATCCGCGAGATTTATTATCTCAAAGGTTATCCTGACGAATTTTCCTTAAATATATTGGAGAGTGCAGGGATCAAGGTGATCCAAGCAGACAAAAAACCGAAGGTTATAGGAAAGAAGACCACATGAAGTATCAGGTGGAACCCATTATTCCTTTGCTTCACGGCTTCCGATAGTCGCCTATCGGGCTCGATAGGAAAGGGAATACTTGCCCCTTCCCCGATTCTTGTGGTGGGGCTTTCCCCTTCCTGCTCACCTCGATGGGTGCCCCACTGCACACATATAATCTTCGCTCAGAAATAATGGGTTCCACTCAGAA
>DTXE01000152.1 GCA_012962595.1 Syntrophaceae bacterium
AAAGTACCGCCTTTAGATGAAATAGGCCGTCCAAAGGCATACTTTGGGCAGTTGATTCACGACAATTGCAGGCGCCGAAGCTATTTTGACGAAGGGATATTTCTTAATGACTGGAATGACCCCACACAAAAGGATTGGTGTCTTTATGAGAAGGGCTGTAAAGGGCCCGATACCTATTCTGACTGTCCCATCCGCAGATGGAACGATGGGATAAACTTCTGTATCGATTGCGGGGCCGGGTGTCAAGGATGTGCCGAGCCCGATTTTTATGCTGGCATGACACCTCTCTACACGGCAGAGAGCGAGAGGTCCCGAAAAATTCTGGCCAGAAAAGAGGCCGGTTTGATTCCTAAAAAAGAATAAGGTGTGAAGGAGACGGGGTAAATGGGAAAGAAAATTGTCATTGATCCAATAACAAGGATTGAGGGGCACCTCAAGATAGAGGTGGAAATTGAAAATGGTAAGGTTAAAGATGCCTGGAGCAGCGGTACCATGGCCCGGGGGTTTGAGGCACTTCTCAAGGGAAAGGACCCAAGGGATGCGCCCTTCGTGACCAGTCGTGTGTGTGGCGTCTGCTACAGCGTCCACCAAATAACATCGGCCCGTGCACTGGATGCTGCATTCGGGGCCGAAGTGCCCTGGGGAGGCACGCTACTCAGGAACCTGGCCATGGGTGCACAATATATCTATGATCATGTACTCCATTTTTACCAACTCAGCGTACTCGACTATATAGACATCATGGCCGTGGCCAATTATAAAGGTAAGGACAAGGGACTTCTTGCTGTAAAAGATAAAATCGTGGGCTTGGTCAAGGCAAACGATACCTTCCCGCTTACGCCCCAGTATAAACCGGACGAATTCTGTGTCAACGACCCGGATATAGTTATTTCGGCGGTCAAGCACTACATAGATGCCTTGTCAATACATGCCAAGGCCAGAAATATGGGGGCCATCTTCGGGGGTCGGACACCTCATTACCAGAGTATTGTGGTCGGTGGATGTACCCAGTATCCAGACATCAATATGGTAGCCAGATTTCGTACCATGCTTGATGAGCAGGCCAAGTTTATCAATGAGGTCTATATCCCCGATGTTTTGTATTTCGGTACCGGCCCTCTCTTTCCACTGGCCAAAATGGGTATGGGCGGTGGTCATTACAATTATCTTTCTTATGGTGCTTTTGAAAAGGATCCGGCCGGTAAGGACCTGGTGTTCCCACCAGGGGTCATTATTGGCCTAGATCCCAATAATATCAGGGTTCAATCCTTTAATCAGAAAAAGATCACCGAATCAGTGAAATATGCCTGGTATAAGAAGGATAAACCTCGACATCCTTACAAAGGCAAGCAAGAATTTGACCTGGATGGAGAAAAAGCTTATTCCTTTGTCAAGGCACCTCGCTATAGGGGAAAACCTATGGAGGTTGGTCCGCTGGCCCGGATGCTGGTAGCTAAAAACCCAACCTTCCTCGGGCTGGTAAAACAGGGGGTCAAACCTGGAGTGGTAGCCCGTCATGCAGCCCGCGCCATTGAGACCAAACTGGTAGTAGATGCCTGCTACAAGTGGTGTGATGACTTGCTTGCTGCCATGACCAAACCAGGTTTTAAGATTCACGACAGCCAGCATTGGGAGCCCCCAAAAAAGGGTATAGGGGCTGGATTTTATGAGGCACCACGGGGTGCTTTAGGTCATTGGGTGAAGATAAAGAATAAAAAGATTGATAATTATCAGATGGTGGTGCCCTCTACTTGGAATGCATCACCTAGGGATGAAAAGAAGGTTCGAGGGCCATATGAGGAAGCACTCATGGGAGTCCCTGTGCCGGATCCTGATAACCCCATAAATGTGGTGCGGGTTATCCGTTCCTTCGACCCCTGCCTAGCCTGTGCCATTCATCTTATCGATCCCAAGACCAACGAAATTCGGAAATTCATAGTAGAGTGACCAAGCTTAACAAGTCTGATACATTCACCCCCCATAACCAGAAAAAGATAGTGGTGTTGGGGGTGGGTAATCTCCTTCTCTCGGATGAGGGGATAGGGGTTCATGTAGTCAATAAGCTGATGGAAATGGCTCTCCCTCCTGAGGTAGAGGTTATCGAGGGGGGAATCTATGGTCTCGGTCTCATGAATGTGGTGATGGGGGCAGAGCGGTTAATTGTAATTGATGCGGTGAGAGGTGGGGGACCTCCTGGTTCGATTTATCAATTTAATATTGAGGAACTCACTACCTACCCTGATGTTTATAAAATGTCGGTACATGAGATTAGTATCTTAGAAGTCATTCGTCTGTCGGGATTAGTAGGCCGAACTCCTAAGACCACTGTAATCGGGGTTGAACCCAAGTCTCTGGAAACAGGGATGGAACTCTCCCCGGAAATACAGGCCAAGGTGCCCAGGATCATTGAGTTGATATTGGATGAACTGAAGCATTCTGCCTAATCCTTATCTACCCCCTCCTTTTCTAACCTCTTCAAATGTACTTGCAAAATAGATAAAGCAGCAGGGGTGATTCCTGGTATGCGATATGCCTGCCCAAGGGATAGGGGCCTGATTTTGGAAAGCTTCTCCTTAACCTCTCTTGATAATCCTGAGAGGGATTCATAATCTATGTCAGGTGGTATCTTGATACTTTCTAATTTTCCAAATCTCCTTGCCTGCTCCATCTGTCTTAGAATATAACCTTCATATTTAATCTGAATCTCCACTTGCTCCGCCACATCTGGTGGTGTGTTGGCAATAGATTCATCAAAGATAGAAAGGTCATAATAGCCAATCTCTGGCCTTTTTAGCAATTCCTTCAAGGTGGTTATATTCTTCAAGGGTGAGCTTGAAAGAGCCTTAAGCTTATCATTCTCGCTTGGGGTGGGATGTATCTTTATTACCTCCAGACGAGACAAGGCCTCTTCTATGCCCCTCTTCTTTTCTAAAAATACTTTATACCTATCATCAGAAACCAGGCCCACTGACCTGCCAATATTGGTTAACCTTAAATCTGCATTATCTTCTCTTAAGATAAGACGATATTCAGCCCGGGAGGTAAACATTCGATAGGGCTCCTGTGTTCCTTTGGTAACTAAATCGTCAATGAGAACCCCGATATAGGCCTGGGATCTGTCAAGTATTAAGGGTTCTTTTCCCTCGACCGTGAGCGCCGCATTGATTCCTGCTATTAGACCTTGAGCGGCCGCTTCCTCATAACCTGTGGTTCCATTTATCTGACCTGCATGGAAAAGTCCTGAGATACGTTTGGTCTCTAAGGAGGGTTTAAGTTCCCTAGGATCTACAAAGTCATATTCGATTCCATAGCCTGGACGTACTATTTCGGCATGCTCTAGGCCCTCAATGGATCTGACCATCCTGATCTGTATATCTACAGGCAGACTGGTTGAGATCCCGTTGGGATATACCTCGCATGTATTTAATCCCTCAGGTTCGATAAATATCTGGTGACGTTCCTTATCTCTAAATTTTACAACCTTATCCTCTATGGATGGGCAGTACCTTACCCCAACGCTTTTAATCACACCGGTGTAAAGTGGAGAACGATCTAGACTACCTGCAATTATCTCATGGGTTTTAGGATTGGTGTAGGTTATATAGCAGGGAACCTGTTTTTGTTTTATCTCCCTTGTCATAAATGAAAAGGGCCTGGGTGGGTCATCCCCAAATTGGGGTGTAAGGCGCTTGAAATCTATGGTTCTTCCATCCAGCCTTGGGCAAGTTCCTGTCTTTAGTCTTCCCATATTAAAGCCCAATTGGCTTAAGTCTTGAGAAAGCCTATTTGAAGGTAGATCCCCCATCCTTCCTGCGGGAAAATTAGTAAGCCCGATATGAATGAGACCCTGAAGGAATGTGCCGGTAGTAAGGATCACCGTTTTACTTAAGAACCTCTCTCCAATACTGGTTTCCACCCCGTAAACCTGCCCATTTTTAACCAACAGCTTGTCCACTATAGCCTGCTTTATATCTAATCTTTCTTGGTTTTCTAAGACAGATCTCATCCTGAGCATGTAGATTTCTCTATCTGCCTGGGCCCTAGAGGACCTAACAGCAGGGCCTTTTTTGGTATTAAGCACCCTGAATTGAATGCCGGCTTCATCAATATTTTTGGCCATCTCACCGCCTAGGGCATCTATCTCCTTTACCAGATGGCCTTTAGCTATACCACCAATGGCAGGATTGCAGGACATATGTGCTATACGGTCTATATTCATGGTGAGGAGAAGGGTAGGATGTCCTAGACGGGCGGAACTTAGTGCAGCCTCACAACCTGCATGACCGGCACCCACCACAATGACATGGTATTCCTTAGGATAGGCATTTATCATTTGATCAATCGCCTCTTGACAAGTGTGATGGATACATAAAAGGTAATGACGGTGAAGGCTATTACCAAGCTTAAGTTGATCAAAAGGGAAATATGGAGTTTCCCTAAAAATAGGCCCCTTGTGATTGTAACCAGATGGGTTAAAGGTAGAAACCACGAAGCGGTCTTTGCCCATGCAGGAAACTCATCTAAAGGGAAAAATATCCCTGAGAATAGGAACATGGGTGCAATAGCTATAGTAAAGAAGTAATTGAAAAAATCATAGGTAGGTGCTAGGGCAGTCATGACCATAGAGAGAGAGGCAAAAAGTAATCCTTCCACCATTAATAAGGGAAGTACTAAACCCACCCATGGTGATCCCACCAATCCAAAGGCGGTTGCCACTAGTAGGATAACCAAGCCAGCAATAGCCCCTTTGGTAGCTCCCCAAAATATGTCACCCGCTATAACCTCTTCAATACTCACCGGGGTTACAATTATGGCGTCATAAGTCCTCTGGGTAGTCATTCGGGTAAATGACCCAAAGGTGCACTCAAAACAGGCGCTGTACATGGTAGATGATACCAGTAATCCTGGTGCAATAAACTGAATGTAAGGAATACCTGATATGTCCGGTATAAATTTTCCTAAGCCATATCCTAAAGCTAGGAGATAGAGGATAGGTTCACCCAGATTTCCCACCAGACTGGGTCTATAGAACTTTAGCCAAACATTCCCATTCCTCTGCCAAACGCGAAATGCTCCATCTCCAATATAAGGAATCCTAAAGGTATTTATAAAGGCATTCATTCCTTAAGCTCCCTACCGGTTAGTTTTAAGAATACATCTTCTAGGGTAGCAGGACGGTAAATAATTCTCTCATCTTTCACCTCTTTGATTTTCTGCACAAGCCTACCACCTTCTCTGGAATAGAGAAATAATGTATCGGCTGCCCTTTCAAAAGAGAACTGGTGCTCTTTCAAACTATCCAAAATATAATTACTTTCTTGACCATCAGACCTGATCTCGATAACTTCGGTTCCTACAAATTCCGTTATAAGGTGGTTAGGGCTTCCCTCTGCTATGATCTGACCCTGATCCATAATGGCCAGACGGTCGCAAAGCTGGGCCGCCTCTTCCATATAGTGGGTGCTTAGTACCATAGTAGTACCATGGGCTTTTAGCTGTCTTAACTTTTGCCAGATGAGGTGACGTGCCTGGGGGTCCAGGCCTATAGTGGGCTCATCAAGGATAATTAACTCAGGATCATTAATCAAAGAGCGTGCAATGAGTAGCCTTCTCTTCATCCCTCCGGAAAGTCTGAGGATTACCTCATCTCGTTTATCTGAAAGTTGGACGAAGCTTAAGAGTTCCTTAACCCTATTCCTGGCTACTTTCTTTGGAATGTTAAAGTATCGGGCATATACCATAAGATTTTCAAAAACTGTAAGATCAGGGTCTAAATTAGTTTCCTGGGGGATAACCCCTATTTTTTGCTTTACCTTTTTTGGATACCTACCTACATCCAACCCAAATACAGTAACATTTCCCTTTGTTATGGGGGTGTAGCAGATAATCATACTCATGGTGGTGGTTTTACCTGCTCCATTAGGGCCCAAAAAGCCAAAGCATTCTCCTTTACATACAGAGAAGTTTATGCCCTTAACCACCCGATGCGAGTTGTATTCCTTAACCAAATTCCTTGCCTCAACTACCACATCCATATTTTTAAAAGTACCAAAAGCCTAATCGCCTGTCAACGACTACAGGAGGATTAGCTCTTTTAAGTTTAGGATTTTGGATTTTCCTCTGGAGATTAGATTCATAGAGTATTGAAGGATTTGACAAATTTTTGTATAATAAAAGGTTGCTTAGGGGTGGTATTTAAATTATGAATCCTTTGGCAGAACTGGGAAAGATGTTGATTGTGATTGGAGTAATTATTGCTATATTGGGATTATTCATCTCCATAGGACCCAACATCCCCTTGATTGGGAAACTGCCTGGTGATATCTACATTAAAAAGAAAGGTTTTGGCTTTTATTTTCCTATCACTACCTGCATTGTTATCAGTATAATCCTCACCCTCCTCTTTTCTCTATTCAGAAAATAACCCACAAACTAAAACTTTCAAATCCGCCGCCCATTGACAAGGATAGGTTTCTGGGTTATGGTCACTGGCGAGAAAGATAGGGGTAAGATATTCTAAGGAAATAATGGCTTCGCATAATGATGATGAAAGGGAACGGCTGAGCTGGAGAGAGATTGATAGACTAAAGGACCGAAGTAGGCATGTAACCCGAGAAAAAGGCTACCGTAAAAAGTCCTTCCCATCTGAGTGGGCCAAAAGGCAATTTCTTAAACAAGCAGAGAAGCTGTTCACGGGAAAGAAAGGCTCAGAAGAGCACAAGGTTGCTCACAATGCCATTCATAAGTATTATGGATCGGGAAAATTCCAGGGTGCTGTGAAAAGATATCTCAACCAATATGGTCTTCCAGATGACTGGGACACCTTGCTTTTGGTTCTTGATTACAAAGATAAAGAAACTGTCAAAAAGGCACTTTATGCCTTAAAGGAGATGTATGGGGCAAGGAGTCCTCTGGAAAAACAGGGACTGAAAGGAAAGATTGAGACCTTGGCTTTGACTGTCAAAGACAATGAATTAAGAGAGCTGGCTGAGGGAATTCTGGATGAGTTATAATTGACCCCATCTCTCACTCTCTCATATCAATTGGCCGAATAACCATGATACCATTTGATCCCTCTTGACCAGCTACATACTTACTAAGTCTGACATCACTAATCTTCACCATACCTTCGCATGCACTTGCATGCAAGAAGTATAAAGTACCGTCCCTCTGATATGCAAATCCTACATGTGAAATATCTAGTCCATCAACACTGGTAGTGATTCCAATTATATCACCACTTCTAATTTTCCCTTCCATCTCATTAATTTTCTGTTGCGGAATATAATATAATGGATATCGGCTCAGCTCAATCTCCCTTTTCCTAATAGCTTCAAAAAAGGCCTCATTAGCTAATGCCGGGTATTCCTTTCTATGCATTGACATATAATTAAGGGATTTCTTAAACGAAACGCCACCTATGTCAGCGGTTATATTCTGGACATTCCCTTTTCTCTGGTTATCAAGAACCCAGTCGGTGAAATAATGCAACCTACTGGGATACTCATGGATCACACCATCCCTATACCTCAGCAGTCTTAGTTCCCGTTTGAAATCGTTAAATGTAGGGTTACCGTATCTTATAACTTTGGCTAGCGCAAGTACGCTTTCTACAAATGTAACGCAGTCAAATTCCCGAAGGTTAACAATCAAATGCTCCTCTGTAGGGGTCTCCAAGGTGTAAGGAAGGTATCTTGAACCCACAAAAGAACCTCCTATGTATGTTATTATCTCCCCTATATCCTTCTGGTTAAGTTTCATATTAAGAGAAAGCTCAACCTTTTCTCTAAAAATCTCTTGATCTTTAAGCTCATTTATACTCTCTAATGAGTGCCCCCTACAACCCATAACGCTCGAAAGAAACAATATGCTGATTGAGAATATAAGTGTTCTCAAGGCCATTCTTTTGTCCGGATTCTCCTCAGAGAGCAAGCTTTCCCTTTTTTCGCCCACTCAAAGGATGTAGGTTCATGTTGAGAGTTTCTAACTGAAAGACAGGAATTCACATCTTCGAAATTTATTATAAATTATGCCCATTAGATGATATCTTAAAATAAGATATAGTCAAATCAACCACAAGCACCAGAAAGAGTTATTTTTAAAAAGGCTCTGTGATGCTATAGTAGGAAACATTCATGACCTTCAGTCACGACAAATATGAAAATGCAATATAGGCAGGGATTAAAATCCCAAATCCCAAATCCCAAACAATACCAAATACAAAACCCAAATGACCAAACATACCTGGAAAAGTTATTTTAGAAGCTACAAAAGAGATGGCAGTTGATGAAGAGGGCTTAATTCATGGAGGATTTACATTGAGACCGTTAAATATTTCGT
>DTXE01000153.1 GCA_012962595.1 Syntrophaceae bacterium
ACCCATATCTAGGAGTCTGGTAACTGTACTGGGGGCATCGTTGGTATGAAGTGTGCTCAAAACCATATGTCCTGTCAAGGCAGCCCTTACGGCAATCTGTACTGTTTCAAAATCCCGGATCTCACCTACCATAATGATATCCGGATCTTGCCTTAGGAAGGACCTCAAGGCAGCAGCAAAGGTAAGCCCAATAGCTTCATGGGTCTGAACCTGATTTATCCCGGGCACATCTATCTCCACAGGGTCCTCCACAGTAGATATATTGACACCCGGTTGATTTAATTCGGATAGGGCAGAATACAGGGTAGTGCTTTTGCCACTCCCTGTAGGGCCCGTTACCAAAACCATCCCATAAGGCTTGTGGATAGCCTCCTTAAACTGCGCCAAGGCCTCCTTCTCAAAGCCTAGTTTTGTCATATCCAGTTTGAGATCAGACTTATCCGCTAAGCGCAAAACTACCTTTTCTCCAAAGATGGTGGGCAGAACGGATACACGGAGGTCTACATCATGCCCTCCACCTAACTTCAATTTGATGTGTCCATCTTGAGGTAGGCGCCTCTCTGCAATATCTAATTTGGCCATGATCTTGAGGCGGGAAATGATGGCATTTTTGAGCCTTAAGGGAAAGTGGACGTTCATAATCTCATGGAGAACCCCATCCAATCTATAGCGTATTCGTAGCACCTTCTCATAGGATTCAATATGGATATCACTGGCATGCTTTCTCACGGCATCCATCAAAGTGGCATTGACAAACCTAACTACAGGGGCTTCTTGGACTGCATTTTTCAGACCAGATAAGCTGATGTCCTCCTCTTCATCCTTTACATACTCTATATTCTCTATTTTCTCCTCCTTAAAAACCTCAAGGGGATCGGATAAAGCAACCCAGGGGTAGTACTTATCAAGAGCCTTTTGGATAGAGGCCTCTGAGGCAATATTCACCTTTATATTATATCCCGTCAGGAACCTTATATCATCCAGACTGGAGGTATCAGATGGATCTGATGCCGCAATAGTCAGGGTTTTGCCTCGACGATCCAGTGGAATAATCTGGTATCTTCTGGCAATCTCTGCTGGAATCAACTCTATAATGGAAGGTGGTATCTCTATCTTGGAAAGGTCGATCCCGGGCAGACCAAATTGCTTGCTCAGAAAGGATGTAAGGGTAGATTCCTCGATAAATCCCAGCTTAAGAAGAATAGAACCTAAACGCCCACCATCACGCTCCTGTGCCTGAAGCGCCTGTTCAAGCTGGTCAGGGGTTATAATTCCTGCCCGGATCAACAGATTGCCCAGTCTTTCTGTCATAAAGGCCTCGGTCTGCCCCCTTAAAGAGAAGCAGCAAGTATATTGTTTTATTGTAATTTAACACGAAATCCATCCATAAACAAGGGGGCGAGCCAAAATCTCCCTCAAGGCATCAAAACCCGGTATCTCCTTTAATGCAGAGCGAAGGTAATCTACACCAGCAGGTATATACTGCCTAAATCTTTCTTTCCCTTTCACCAAAGACAGAAAAGAGAAGGCCCCCAGGGCCTGCATGTTTCTTTGAAGTCCTGCCAAGTTAAAAGTAATCTCGAATCTTTCCCTATGGATATCAAGCTTCCAGTGGTTCTTTAAAATATCCAAGTAATAATCCATAAGTTTTTCCCTTATGTGATCAGGAATTACTATATAGGCATCCTTTAGCAAGGATACTAGATCATAATGAAGCATGCCTTGGTGTGCGCCTTGAAAATCTATTAGCCGAATTTTTTTATCTTTAATAAAAACATTCTGTGATTGGAAATCTCTATGCATAAAATAAAGGGGCTCGCTCGCAAGGTTTTGAGCAAGATACCTAAACTCTTGATCTAATCTTTCCTCATTTTCTATGGAGAGATTGCAATACCTTTGAAGAAAGTATCTCTTAAAATAACTAGTTTCCCAGCACAAAACTTGATAGTCAAAAATCCTATCCTTTAGCATGGGGCATTGCTTCATCCCTTCGGCCCCTCTCACCTGAATCTCTGCCAAGGTCTCCAATACCTTTTGATAAAAGGCTATAAACTCACCCTTATTTTTTTCATCCGAAAATTTACTGTATAGGCTGGCATCTCCCAGATCTTCTATCAAGGCTATACATTGTCCCAGGTCATAGTGATATATTTCGGGAACCCCTATACCCTTCTCCTTGAGAAAATGGCCTATATGAATAAAGGAGTGAAACATGGACTTCTCCCCTACCGTCTCCAGAAAAATCATAGATATGTCATCTTCTTTAACCCGGTAATATTTAAGGTCTGAACTTGCTCCCTCTAGTGGTACTACTACTGCTTCAGAGGAAAAAGGGCTTTGGGGTAACCTCTTTAAGGTCTTATGTAGATTAATCAATTCCATCACTCAACATGAAATTTTCATCCCATTCCCTAAGATGACATTCCTTAAAACCTCACCCTCTTCTACGGTAATTCCATCCCAGATAATACAGTTCTCCAAGGTTGCCTCCCTTTTAATCACACAATCTCTACCCACAGACACAAATCCCCTAAGCAAAACTCCCTCTTCTATTATCGAGCCCTCTCCTATATAAAAAGGTTTAGATGAAGGCATCTTACCGTATATAAGCCTTTTCTTCTCAATAAGAATCTCTTGATGTGCCCTAAAATATTCAGATATATTCCCAATATGCCTCCAGTAATGATTTTTGATGACATATCCCCTGATGCTTCCCATTTTTAGGCCTATTAACTTAAGGTAGGTATCTACAATATCGCCATATTCTCTCCCTGGCAGAAATTCTAGAATCTTTGGGTTCATAATGGAGATCCCCGTGAAGGTCAACATCTCTAAATCAGAATCTTTAGGTTCTTTTGGATTACCCTTAATACCCACTACTTCCCCACTAGAAGTCATGGTCACAGTGTTTATAGGTGGAAAGTCGCAGAGAAGCAGGGTGGCCATAGCCTGAGTATCAATGTGGGCCTTTATGACTGGAGCAAGATTCAAATTGGTAAGGACATCGCCGTTATGGGCAATAAAAGTTTCATGACCTTTAAAGAAGTCCCTGGCGTTTCCCATGCCTCCACCAGTACCTAGTATCTGTGGTTCATAGGAGTAATGGACTTTTATCTCGAATTTTTTGCCATCTTTCAAATAATCTACAATCTTCCCATGAAGATGATGAGTATTAATAACTATCTCCCGAATCCCGCAGTGCTTGAGAGTATAAATAATATTTTCAATAATGGGACGCCCTACAATGGGCATCAGTGGCTTTGGCAATTTGTCTGTGAGGGGTTTAAGTCTAGTTCCTAAGCCTGCACAAAGGATTATGGCCTTCATCTTAGTATAAAAGGTACTCCTTTCTCATCTCTTTAAAACCCTCCAAGTCCTTGGCCCACCCTTCCCGCATTACTTGCAAAGGTTCACATCTCTCTATAGCCTGTCTCAATTCATCATTCCCCACCAGTATATCAAAAGGGAGTTTCTGTTCCTCATATTCATAAGGAGGGGCTTTCCACTTAAAGTCATTAGGATATAGTTTGTAAATGGCTTTAATTATGGCTATTCCTGTAATGAAAGGCAGAAAGGTGTCTCTATTCAAAACATGTATCTGAAATCCGCCACAGAGCTCCCCCACCCATTTATCAAAGGTAGGGGTAAAATAAAGGGGACGAAAGACAACCCCTTTTAACCCCTCCTCTTGCAGGGCTTTAGCCAGCTCCTTGGGATCTATCCATGGGGCCCCAAAGACCTCAAACGGACGAGCGGTTCCCCTGCCCTCAGAGAGATTAGTGCCTTCCAAGAGGCATAATCCCGGGTAAACTATGGCTGTATCAAGGGTAGGGATATTGGGTGAAGGCATGACCCAAGGAAGGCCAGTTTCATCAAACCAATCTTTTCTATTCCATCCTCCTAATTTCACTACCTTAAGGTTACATCCTATATTAAATACCTTATTGAACATAAGGGCCAGTTCACCTACGGTCATTCCGTGCCTTACAGGAATAGGATATAGTCCCACGAAGGAACCAAAATCTGGGCTAAGAACCGGGCCCTCTAAACTCACACCATTTATAGGATTAGGTCTATCTAATACCAGCATCCGCTTTCCATGCTCCGCACAGGCCTGCATACAAAGGGCCATAGTCCATATAAAGGTGTAATATCTCGAACCAATATCCTGTAAGTCGAAAACCAGGGTATCTATATCCTCCAACATCTGCCTTGTGGGTTTGCGAGTCTTCCCATAAAGGCTGTAAACAGGAAGTTTTGTGTGACGATCCTGATATCCTTCCCATTCCACCATGTTTGCCTGAGTATCACCATGGAGACCATGTTGAGGGCCAAAAAGGGCTTTTAAATAAACCCGTTTTTCTCTTAAAAAGATATCCACTGTATGCTCCAATCTAGAGTCCACCGACGCTGGATGAACCACCAATCCCACCCTTTCGCCTCGTAAGATAGTGAAGTTGGTGTATCTTAAGATATCTATTCCTACCTTGGCAGACATGTTATACAGAAAGTCATCGGTTAAATAAAAGATTAAGCACAGCCTCTATCTGAACCCGGCGAAAGCCATAGGTCTTGATAATGGATACATCCCGGCCAATAAACTTTTCATCTAAAGGACTACCCAACAAGATAACAATGGCCTCTCTGAATTTTTTTTCTATTGCCTGCAATAAGTGGCGCTGATTGCTGTAGGCATGAGCCTCAAAACAAAAGAATATTACCAAGTCTGTTTTCTCTAATTTGTTGATTAAAAAATTTGCCTTATACATATTTTGTTCCAACGGTACCTTAAAAAATCCCATTTTTTCTTGAGGAACCTTGAGATATTTCCTTATTAATCCCTCACCTTCCATCACCTCCCTTTCAAGAAAAATGTGGTCTCCAAGGGAGGAAAAATCTGGATAGATGATGACCACCTTCTTATCAGTTTTAATAGGTATTAATCCTTTTTTATCACGAGATATCTGGACCGAACATCGAGCAATACTTTTAGCCAGTTCTGTCCCGCTTATTTCTGGTTTGATTTTATCTGCCTGATAAAGTTTTTTATCTATCAGTGTTTCAATCCTCCTGGTAGATTCGTCAAGTTCTGAAGTTCTTAATCCTCCACTTTTATAAGCCTCTACTAGGGAATTAAACCCCCTTTCCTGATACTCTCTATTTGAACAGATTAACACCATATTATGCCCTGCCATTACACACTTTACTACTGCGTCCTCAATAGCATAATGCCTCCCAATGGCCCCCATTTCCAGATCATCTGAAATAATGATGCCCTTAAACCCCAGCTCTTTTCTTAGCAAGTGATAAATGATATTATGAGAAAAGGTTGCAGGAAGGCTATCCAAGGAGCTATAGACTACATGTGAGCTCATAACCAGATCAACCCCAGCTTCTATAGCCTTAATAAATGGATATAGGTGTGTCCTTATGGCCTCATAAGGCAAATCAATGGTGGGCAAATCCACATGGGCATCCATGGTGGCTGCCCCCTTTCCTGGAAAATGTTTAGCTGTTGCACTTACACCTGAGCTCTGCATTCCCTCTATTAGAGAAACCCCTAAAGAGGCTACTATGAAAGGGTGTGATCCAAAAGACCTTATAGTTATACCTGGGTTGTATGAGTCAGTAAGAACATCTAATACGGGGGCCAAATTGATATTAATCCCCAATTCCCTCAACTCAAGAGCAGAAATCATCCCTTGCTGAAAGGCAAATTTGCGGTTGCCACTTATCCCAAGGGCCATGTTCCCAGGGAAAACAGTTACACCTTGATCGAATCTTATAATGCGCCCAC
>DTXE01000154.1 GCA_012962595.1 Syntrophaceae bacterium
CAAGTTTGGTTTCAAAATCTGCCATGGGAATCTTTCCTGAATTGAGATAATCTACCCACACATTGCTATCAGCCAGTAGAGCCACTGCTTTCTGCCTCCTCGGCGTGTCTTAGCCGCTCTAAATGACCTTTTTCAAAGCGTATCCTGCCTTTCATTTCAAGGAGTTTTTCCCTCTTCTTTCTCAACACATAATCTCTTATGGCCTCATTAATTGCCTCACTTCTATTTTTAAAATCGTTAACCGCCAGTAGTTCTTCTAAAAGACCATCGTCAATCACAATGGTAGTCCTCATGTATGCCTCCCTTTTTCATACAATTTGTATTATTATAGTTATGAAAAATAGTGACGTCAAGTGGTGTGTGCGAGGGAGGGCTCTGAAAAGGATTTTTTCAGAGTTCTCTATGCAGAAGTCACTTGCTTAACTCGCCATATCTTTGTGACATAATCCCACACGCTGGTATTTGGCGGTAATAACATATCAATTTTCTGTGAGAGTGTGCTAACCATTCGTTCCAACCTTACAATGTTTTCCTCTTGAGTGTCAGGAAACCCCTTAAATATACTAACCGCCAATCTTTCTATTCCCTTTAGCTCTGAACCAAATTTAGGACCTAATCTATCAAAATACTCCTCTAAATCTTCGCATACGAATGTATTGCAAATAGGAGACCTATATTCTTTCAAAATACATCCATGTGGAGATAGGTAACCACATCCTTGGGATGAAAACTTTGTATATTTTGCTGATCTCATTGCTAGAATATCTTGGCCTATTAGGTTAACATTAATTTCTGTAATGCGGGAATCCTGGTCTTCGCAGCAGTTTGGTCCCTTCTTGGTCTTAACACAATGTCCTATGCAAACGGAAAGTGTATAGTTATCAAAAAAATTTCTCAAGACTCGCTCCGTTTTTAAATATTGATCAATGAGTAATGACTTATTTATTTCTCCCGTCATATTTAACCACCTTGAAGGCAGTCTGTTATATTTACGAAAAATTATATTAAATGTCATTAGTCAATGGTCATTTGTCACTGGATTTGGCTGTTGACGGTTCGCTATTAGCAAAGAGCAAATTAAATATGACTGATGACTAATGACCTTGCCTATAGCATGATTTTAGAGGGTTTTCCAGTTGATATTTGCTCCGGTAATACCTAATGCATTAACTCCAGGATTGTGGTATATCTAAAATATCCCCATTGACAAGTTGACCGTTTACAGAGTAAGAAATCAGAAGTCCACCACATGCTAAGTTCTTAGGAGATCTTACCATGAAGAGAAACAAAATTACCATAGTTGGAGCAGGTTATGTTGGTGCCACTTGTGCCCATTGGGCCGCTACCAAAGAATTGGGCGACATTGTCCTAGTGGATGTTATTGAAGGGGTAGCCATGGGTAAGAGCTTTGACTTAATGGAATCATCGCCTGTGGAGGGATTTGCCTTCCATATCATAGGCACTACCAATTACGAACACACCCAGGATTCCAACGTAGTCATCATCTGTGCTGGTTTACCACGAAAACCTGGCATGAGTAGAGATGATTTACTTGCCAAAAACACTCAGATTGTAAAATCGGTTACTGAGCAGATTGCAAAATATTCTCCGAACTCATATATGATAGTAGTATCAAATCCTGTGGATGCTATGACCTATGTGACTTGGAAGGTGAGTGGCTTTCCTACTAATCGCATTATGGGTATGGCTGGCATTTTGGATGCCGCCAGATTCAGAACCTTTGTTGCCAAGGAGCTGGATGTGTCGGTGGAAGATGTCCAGGCCCTTGTCCTTGGTGGTCACGGAGATACCATGGTCCCATTAGCCAGATACTGTACAGTGGCAGGTATCCCCATAAGCTACTTTTTATCCACTGAAAGAATCCAGGCCATAATTAATAACACCAGAAAACGTGGTGGCCAGATTGTAGATCTACTTAAGACCGGAAGTGCATTTTATGCCCCCTCGGCTTCAGCGGTGCAAATGGCTGAGTCTATAATTAAAGATAAAAAGAGAATACTCTCATGTTCTGCCTATCTTAACGGTGAATACGGAGTTAAAGGATATTTTATTGGTGTACCGGTAAAGATCGGTGGCAGTGGAGTTGAAAAGGTAATAGAGATAAATTTGACCGCAGAAGAGCAAGAGCAATTCAATAAGTCAGTTAAGGCGGTGAAGGATTTGGTAAGTCGTATTACACTCTGATGAGGTCTAGAGCATAGAGTTAAAACCCTCCGCCTTCTGCACTTAGCTGTTATAGCTCTTTGCTCTTCGCTGTTTCCTGGAGGGAATCATGCAAGATAAACCGCTGATGGAGACAAGTTTCTCTGATTTAAAGTTAGTTAATCGAGGTAAGGTGCGGGACATTTATGACCTTGGTGAACATCTTCTGATTGTAGCCACTGATAGAATTTCTGCCTTTGATGTAGTTATGCCGAACCCTATTCCAGATAAGGGAAGGATATTGACACAACTCTCTAAGTTTTGGTTTAGACAGATGGAATCTATAGTTGCTCATCATTTGGTATCTACCGAGGTAGATGATTATCCTAAATCTTGTCATAAATATCGCCAATACCTTGAGGAAAGGAGCATGCTGGTTAGAAAGGCCAAACCTTTACCTGTGGAATGCATAGTAAGGGGATATCTTTCAGGATCAGGGTGGCAGGACTACAAAAGAGAAGGAAAGATTTGTGGGATAAGGTTGCCTAAGGGCATGGTTGAATCTGCTAAACTAGACCAACCCATCTTCACTCCTTCAACCAAAGCGGAAAAGGGAATCCATGATGAAAATATTGATTATGAGACATTCCAGAAGATAGTGGGTGAAAAACTAGCTGCTCATATCTGTAATATAAGCCTGATGATATATAGAAAAGCTCTGGATATAGCAGACAATAATGGAATAATTATAGCTGATACCAAATTAGAATTTGGGCTATGTGATGGGCAATTACTTTTGATTGACGAATTATTAACCCCCGACTCCTCGCGTTTTTGGCCCAAAGATCATTACAAGCCCGGTGGTCCGCAGAAGAGTTTTGATAAGCAATTTCTGCGTGACTACCTAATTTCCATTGACTGGAATAGGAAACCCCCTGCCCCCGAAATTCCTCAGGAAATCATTAACAAAACCAGAGATAGATATCTAGAGGCCCTTAAAAGGCTAGTGAGCTAAGGTATCACCATGGCAGAAGAGCAAAGAAAAATTCTAAACTCTTTACTCTTCTCTCTAAGCTCTAAACCAAAAATATGGCTGTGGGCATTTCTGACGGTCTTAATATCATGTGGGGTTGTATCCTCTCAAACATTTAAAGTCAGTTTTGTAATTGATGGAGATACCATTGTCCTTTCTAATGGAGAGCATGTGAGGTACATTGGAATAAATGCACCGGAGATTGCCCATGAAGATAAGCCGGCTGAATACTACGGAGAAGAGGCCTATAGATTTAACCAGGAACTCGCAGAGAATAAATGGGTAAGGTTAGAGTATGATATTGAGAAAAGAGACCACTACGGCAGATTGCTGGCCTATGTCTTCACACTCGATGGAACATTTCTGAATGGCGAACTGGTTAAATATGGTTATGCTTATGTATTATCAAAACCCCCAAATTTAAAATATGATGGGCTACTCCTTAAGCTTCAGCAAGATGCCATAAAGGAAAAGAGAGGACTCTGGGCAAGAAAGGTAACAGAATCTGAACCATTTTATATTGGTAATAGAAGAACTAAACGATTCCATAGGCCCCAGTGTCCTTATGGTCAACGCATAGCACCTCGTAACCACATAATCCTTAAGGATAAAAAGGAGGCATTTGAAGCAGGTTACAGCCCATGCAAGCGGTGTAGGCCTTAGTATTTATGGGCTGATCCTGTCTACTCCCAAATAGGGCCTCAAGGCCTCAGGAATAATTACACTACCATCTCTTTGCTGATAGTTCTCAAGAATTGCCACCACAGTTCGACCCACAGCCAAGCCGGATCCATTTAAGGTATGAACCAGCTCTGTCTTGATTTTACCCTCTCTTCTGAATCTTATATTGGCTCTCCGTGCCTGGAAGTCTTCGAAGTTGCTGCAGGAAGAAATTTCTCTAAAGTCCTTCTGCGCTGGTAACCAAACTTCTATGTCATAGGTTTTGGATGCAGCAAAACCCAAATCTCCTGTGCAAAGGCTAACTACCCTGTAAGGTATCTCCAGTCTCTGAAGAATTACCTCTGCATCCCGGAGCAGACTTTCCAGTTCATGGTAGGAGCTTTCGGGGGTGGTAAACTTAACCAATTCTACCTTATTAAATTGATGCTGTCGAATTAGTCCTCGGGTGTCTTTCCCATAGGAACCAGCCTCTGCCCTGAAGCAAGGTGTATAGGATACATATTTTATAGGTAAATCTGATTCGGATAAGGTCTCATCTTGGTGAATGTTGGTGACAGGAACTTCTGCTGTAGGTATCAGGTAATAATCCCATCCTTCCAGCTTAAACAGATCCTCTTTAAACTTAGGAAGCTGACCGGTGGCCGTCATGCTGGTGGAATTTACGATGAAAGGAGGTAGGACTTCAATATAGTGGTGTTCTTTAATATGAATATCCAGCATAAAATTGATTAGTGCCCGCTCTAACATGGCCCCTAGATGCGTATAAAGGGCAAAGCGGGTTCCGGCTATCTTAGCCCCCCTTTCAAAATCCAGTATTCTTAAGCTTTCTCCAATGTCCCAATGGGGTTTGGGAGGAAAGTCGAATTCTGGGATTTCTCCCCAGCGCTTAATCACTGGGTTATCGCTACTATCCTTTCCAACAGCCACAGATGAATGGGGTATGTTAGGTATAGTCATCAAAATCTCGGTTAAGGCCTTCTCCCTCTCTGCTAAAAGGGCATCCAAGGTCTTTATACGCCGAGATATATCCTGCATTTCCTCTATATAGCTTCTAACATCCTTTCCCTCCCTCTTCAAAACCCCAATCTTTTCAGAAACTATACTTCTTTCATGTCTCAGTGTCTCTACCTGTTTCAAAATCTCACGGCGCCCCGAATCCAAGGCCATAACTCTATCGATATCTAGCTCTATACCTCTGTGGGCCATCATTTCCTTAATCTTTTCAAGATTGTCTCGAATGAACTTAATAGCTAACATCCCCATATCTCCCAGAACATAAAGGACATACATCTTGTACCATGCCCTATCAATAGAGTCAATGGCATCGAAGCCCGGTATCCCCATGACAAAACCATGCAAGATACTCCATGCTGGATACCAGCATCAGGCTGTGAATCGGCGCCATTTGGCATCCTGATAAAATTGATGACAGGATAGATAGAGATGTATTATAACTACGCTAAATGGATTTTAGGCCAGAAAAGGATAGGCTGCGGACAAAAATCCTTCAAAAAAGGGATGCTTTATTAACGGAGGCAATCGAAGAAAAGAGTAAAGCGATTGCCTCTAGGCTTTTTGCATTACCCAGTTTTAAAAGGTCTAGTGTAGTGATGTTTTACGTCTCATTCAAAAGTGAAGTCAAAACCCATGAAATGATTAAAAGGGCCTTAAACATAGGCAAAAGGGTAGCGGTGCCATTTACAGATACAGCTCATCATAGATTAATTCCTTCCGAAGTAAAGGACATGGATAAAGAACTCTTTCCCAATACCTTGGGTATTCCTGAGCCGCTCAGGGAACACATAAGGCCTGTGGAGATCTCAAGTATCGATCTAATCATAGTCCCAGGTAGTATTTTTGATTATAGAGGAGGTCGAGCGGGATATGGATATGGATACTATGACCGCTTTTTAAGGCAAATTGAATATTACACCGAACGTGCGGCATTGGCCTTTGAATTGCAGGTTGTGGATAAGGTTCCTATGGAGCCTAGCGATGAGTATGTAGATTTCATTATTACCGAGAATAGAATCATTCATTGTAAATACCTAAGAAGGGAAAAAGGCACATAACTCCTGTAATTTCTTTAGACTTTGAATATCACCCAACACAATTAAGGTATCCCTGCTCATAATTTTAGTTTGGGCCGAGGGATTAAAGATCATCTTATCAGGAAATCTCTTAATGGCGATAACAATGATGGCTAAGTTCTGTCTAATTCCTGATTCTTGCAATGTCACATCTATAAGACTTGAACCTTCACCCACCGGTATCTCCTCCATCCGGAATTCTAGACTTCGGCCATGGACAGCTAACTCCATAAAATCATACACCGTGGGGCGGAGGATGGCCTGAGCTATTTTTCTGGCACCAGTGGAATGTGGGGATACCACCCTATTTGCGCCCGCCTTAAGGAGTTTTCTATCGCTGCCCTCTTCGCCTGCCCTAGCTGTAATGGAGATATGGGGGTTAAGGTCTCTGGCTGTCAGGGTAACAAATACATTGTCCGCATCAGAACCCAATACAGAAATCAGACCCTTAGCCCTTTCTACCCCCGCCTTAATGAGAACATTTTCATCGGTAGCCTCACCATGTAGGTATAAATAACCACGTTCCTCCACTCTTTGAATCCTGGCAGGGTCCTTTTCAACGATGATAAATGTAATAGACTTGGATGCTAGTTCCTCGCATAGAGTGCTACCTATGCGACCATAACCACAAATGATATAATGGTCTTTAAGTTGTTTGATTTTGTGTTCCAACTTTCTCCTCCCTAATACCTCCCTTAAACGGCCCTCCACCATTACTTGGGCAATACTGCCTGCCATATAGAGTATGATACCAACCCCTGCACCAATCAGAATCATGGTGAAAATTCTGCCGGAAGGCGTAGTTTCATGCACCTCGCCATAGCCCACGGTAGTCAGGGTAATGACTGTCATATAGAGGGAATCTAAAAATCCCCATCCTTCTATAAGCATATAGCCTAGGGCACCTATAAGAATTAGGGCTAACGCAAGGACAGGTGCCATGAGGAATCTTTTAGGTCTATTCATCTACTGATTTCTACTTCAGGCTGTGAACTCACCACCTCTATACTAAACTCAGAGGAATCCTGTGGAAGATTGTAGAAGGCAACCATAAATGGCACCGATTGTTTAGGTGCAATATTTATGTTTGAAGGTACGGTATCTCCTGAAAGCCTACTATCTATCTCTTGGGGGGAAAGGGTTTTAAGCTGGTGGCTGGAGAGAACGTTGCCACAAATAACCTCCTTCTCTATCAACTTCAAACCTTGCTCATTGAGTATCAGCCCCTTTACCTTAATAAAACTCCGTGGTTTATCATAACCATTGGTAGCCATGCCCTTCACCACAAATATCCTGCCTACTTTGGTATTTTTCTCGAAAAAGCCATCTACCTTTGAAAGTATTATCTTCCTATTACCAGGATCATAATTCCTGTATACCAAAGACTTGAAATACTCCATAGTATCAAATTTGCCTAAGTGGGATAGTGCGTAAAAACCAAGGCCCAATACCACAATGAGCATGCCCAAATAGATAGTCCTTGAACGCTTGATAGCCCTGTGCCTAATAGGGGGAGTTGATGGATTTCCAGGTCTTTCCACAAAAAAGAGATGTTTACACTTAGAGCACCTAATTCTAGAACCACCTTCTTTTATCTCAGAGGGATCAATTCTAAATTTGGTATGGCACATCTCACACTTGACAATCACAGTGATTCTCCCACCACATTCCCCTCTCTCAATCCCTTCAATCTTTGGGATTTATAAGGAGGGAGGTTGTAAAATAACCTTACTTTAGAATATTAAGCGGTAGATTTCGGGAAGCTCACGAAACCGCTCGTCAAAGTCAAGCCCATATCCCACTATAAAACCTCTATCCAGTTTAAAACCCACATAATCAATGTCTACAGGAATCTTCCTTCGCTCTGATTTATCGATTAGGGCACAAACCTTTATGGAGGCAGGTCTTTTTTTCTTAAGTCTCTTTTTCAGATAATCCAATGTAAGGCCGGTATCTATAATGTCTTCTATAATAAGTACATTGCTTCCCTTGACAGAGAGTCCAATATCGTTTACCAATCTTATCTCACCAGGCTGCATCTTGGAGCCATAACTGGCTATCCTAACGAAATCAATCTTAACAGGAATGCTTAAGCTTCTTACCAAATCGGCCATAAAGGTAAAGACACCCTTTAGGATACCTACTAGTATAAGTTCCTTATCTGCGTAATCGTGGGAAATCTGGGAGGCAAGGGACTGGATTCTTTCAGCAATCTGCTCCTTAGTAAAAACCAGTTCCTTTTTCACATAGGACATAAAGAAATTACTATTTTGACGATCTTTCAGATGGCGGGGTCGACGGGATTTGAACCCGCGCCCTCCGGCGTGACAGGCCGGCGTTCTAAACCGAGCTGAACTACGACCCCTTAAGTTAAAAGCAGGATTCGGGACTAGGTACTGGGTGTGGATCAGAATAATCAGAACTCTGTAGCCAATGGAGCAAAAGAGATTCATATAGTATCAGCTCACAACGCGAATGATGGGGTAGAGTGGTACATTGGAGCGTTTAAAAAGATAAGAGAAAAATACCCAAATTTACACATAAAAGCG
>DTXE01000155.1 GCA_012962595.1 Syntrophaceae bacterium
AAACTTAAAAATTTCTTCTTGGATAAAGTCCTTAAGTATCTGAGGACTAATGGTTCCCGGGGTCTTGAGATGATTCTTTGCATTTTCAATCAATTGGTAGGTGGTCTTGATACCTAGATCGGATGTAATTAAAATTTCTTCCAAATCTTCTAGCAATTCCTCATCAACCTCTTTTGCACCTGAAAGTAATCTATCGATGCTACTGACAAGGGTATTTCTAGTTTTTGATAGTTTTTCTCTCAGTCTTCCAAATAGGCCTTTCTTTTCTTCCTTTGCCTTTTTATCAGTCTTCCAGAACATGATCCCCTGGTTTTAAAGAAAGTTTGAGATGATTTTTCAGATAAAGAGTATATGATTTTGATGAAATGCCTGTCAAATACTTTGGAGGAGAGCTCTGATAAAATCCTTTTCGCTCCGTAAGATGAAATTTTTGACCCATCTGGGACTCGCTCACTAAATCCTCAAAACTCCCCTGTGAGATAGCGGCTTTGCCTATCTCACAGGGTCAAAACAATTGAGGATTTACCCCTTTAGGCGGAAGTTTGTAACTTTTGACATTCAAACCTTGTAAAATCAAACAGTTAACTCAACTATAGGGCCTAATTTTTAGCGACAAACTTTGTTGAGCCTTTTTGTTGAGCGGGGTTCCCAGGAGATTTAATATCTTCCTTTGATGTTTTTGGATAATACCAATCTGCTCTACTTCTATACCGCCTATCTTTATCCTTCCGATGCTAATTTTTGATAATGAATCCCGAACTTCCCTAAGGCTATTTCCTTCACATTCCTTATTGTCAGGATCACGTTCCAAAATCTCTTTAAGCCTTTGCTTTGCCTCCCAAATTACTAAGTATGCTAACATACCCATGAAGATATGACCCCTTACCCGATTTGGATTCCAATGTCGAATGGGTCTTACAAATAAATCCCATGATTTTAAGGTCCTAAATGCCTGTTCTACATATTATACGCCAGGTTGATGGGAGGGTTCAGTATTATCCATCCACCACCAATGAATACATATTCACCAATGAATGGTCCGGCCCTTATTATGGGTATTTAAATGTAATAGAGACTTTTAAGAAGACGGATAGGCCTATAAGACTCAAACCCATAAACGTCTATTACCATTTCTTCAGTGGATCAAAGCTGGCCTCCCTCCAAGCCCTTAAACAAGTATACCATTGGGTTATGGACCAAGAGATATTCCCCATTTATACCAGTGAGTATATTGATGTAGTGGATGGGTTTTTGTCGGGCAGGATATTTAGACTTCAGGGAGGAGGGTGGCGCTTGACAGACTATGGAGCCTGTACCACTGTGAGATTTGATGCTGAGGGACGTTATCCTGATTTGAAAAAAAGTAGAAATATTGTGGGTTACGGATATTTAAATGGCTCCCTTTACGTATTCCTGGGGTCTAAGAAAGAATCTATCATCTACCTCACAAACAGTCCACCCAAGGTTCCCTTCATTAAGAGGTCTACTGGCAGAATAGAGGAATTTGAGATGAATGGGCAAAAAATCTACCTGAAATACAGAGGTTTCAGTAAAGGGGAGGTGGTAATAGGTAATGTTCAAAAGGGCAGGAGATATAGGGTAGAGATGACTGATGAAAAGGGCCCTATGGTGTTATCTCTGAAAAGTACGGCCAATGGGGAACTTGTGATAAGGAATATACATAATGGAGATACCTCCTTAACCCCTTTCTTTAGAAAGAGGCACAGAAATTAAGTTCCAGGCAACATATTCCAAAAATCCTGATGGATCATCAAGGCCACCATTAAGGTAGTGGATAAAGGTGAATTCTCAACCATTAATATCTTCAAATCGGCCTCAGACGATCCATCACATGAAGCCTGGAAGCCAGGAGAAGGCACAGAGAGCGCCATTACCAAAACATTCCTTAACAGTGATGAAGCCAAAAAATGGGTATCAATCCAGATTAACGCCCTCAAAACAAAGCTTGATCATTGGCGAAGTATTCAGCCTATTCCACCCATTTCGTTATTGAAATCAGCAAGAGTAAATAGACTTTACCAGGTGGTAGCTACACTAACCCTAGGGGTATATCTTTATTACCTTATTTATAGGCTCATTTATACGATTAATCCCAACGCCTTCACTTTTTCACTGCTTTTTTACTATGCCGAACTACATGGATTTATTGCCCTTTTCCTCTATTTTTTCCAGATGTGGAAACCCATTCAAAGAAAGGCACCTTTCCCTTGTCAAGATTTATCGGTAGATGTGTTCATCACCACATATAATGAAGAAATCCATCTGGTTCGCAAAACGGCTATGGGATGTGTAGGTATGAGATATCCTCATAGGACATATATCCTTGATGATGGAAATCGACCTGAATTGGCGCAAATAGCCCAGGAGATAGGATGTAATTACATTGCTCGTGAGAATGGAAAACATGCAAAGGCAGGAAACCTTAATAATGCTCTCCAACTTACAAATGCAGACTTTGTGGCCATTTTTGATGCGGACTATGTACCCCAGCCAGACTTCTTGGAAAAGACTCTAGGCTATTTCCGAGATGAAAAGGTGGCATTTGTTCAGACCCCTCATAATTATTACAATGTGGACTCCTTCCAATTTAAACTTAATTTAGAAAAGAGAAAAATGTGGAATGAACAAGATGTTTTTTACAGATTAATGATGCCAGGCAGAGACTACTGGGGCTCTTGTTTTTTCGTAGGGACTGGAGCAGTCTTCCGCAGGAAGGCCTTGGAGGAAATTGGAGGATTTGCAACAGGCACCATCACAGAAGATCTACATACCACTATAAGGCTTTACAGCAAAGGGTGGAGAGGAATTTACCATAATGAAATTTTAGCTAGCGGACTTGCGGCCAAAGATGTCAAAAGCTATCACCTCCAAAAACTCCGTTGGGCTGAAGGAAATATCAGTCTCATCTTCCATGACAATCCTCTGTTTATGAAAGGCCTGACACTTCCCCAAAGAATATGTTTCTTTGCTACCATATTTGGCTGGACTATTGGGTTTCCTAAGCTTATCTATTTTACAACCCCATCTGTCATGCTCCTCACAGGGTGGTACCCTATACTTCATTTTGACTGGCCATTTATCATAAGGTACCTTATATTTCTTACCACAGTCATTTTGGGTTTTAAGATTGTAAGCCGTGGCTATGGCAAGATCAAGGCGGATGAAGAATATAACATGCTGAATTTCTTCATTCTAATAAGGGCAGTTTTACGAAATATCATCCGGCATAAACCAAGATTCATAGTTACTGAGAAGGAAATCCAAAAACCTCCCGCCATCCTGGGTATTTCGCCTCAGTTGCTGATCGTGCTTCTTAGCTTTGCCGCCTTAACATGGGGTCTTCTAAAACTATATTATGGTATATCTCAGGACTTTAAAGGTATAGGCATTGCCTCTTTTTGGGCAATAGTGAATGGTGCTTTGGCCTTCTCGGTTCTAGGAAATGTTACTGCTCCGTACTACAAGCGGAGGGACTTCCGTTTTCTGGATGCTATACCTGTTCAATACCGTTTGATCCATGGAAATAATAGCTAAGAAGGATTGGGGATCTCCAGAAATCTCAATGAAAACGGCATATCTTTGGTGACTTTTGAAGCCCTACCATTGAGAGAAGAACTCCTTTTGATCCTAAATCTAGGTAAAAAAACCCTTACCTGCAGAGGCCATATTTTGTATATCAACCCTATAGAGCAATTTCTAGGTAAGGCATTTAATTATGGCATAAAGTTTAAGGAATTAAATAAAGAGGATAAGGATACTCTCACTCGGTTTTGTTTCCGTATTGCCCTACCAAAGTTTCTGCAGAGATTTGAATACAGGCAATCATTCTTCATGAAGATGATGTTTTGGTATGAAAATAGGAGGCGGTTCAAGAAAAGAAGCCACCGCTGGACCATAAACCTTCCTACCACCGTAAAGGGGGGTTGGGATGAAAAAACTCATTTCTACGCAGTAACCGACAATATAAGTGCCTCAGGTGTCTCCATAACTAGCCCTTTCCCCTTAACCCTAGGAAAAAGACCTCTTTTAGAAATTCTAACACCATTTGGAAAAATTGCTACATTAGGTGAAGTAAAAAGGGCTAAGGACCTTATCCCCGGTGAGTCATACCTCTACGGGATAGCATTCCTCGAATTCTTTGGGCAGTCAAAGGAAATTCTGTTTGCTTTTTTAGACCAGCAACCTAAAAACGTATAGATATGGGTCTCACCGGATTGATAAGGAATAAGTGGTTCCTCCTTGTATTCTTCATCTCCTTTTTTCTGGCTCAATGGTCTATTTTTAAGATCATTTACCACGATGACATTATCCTAAACAGGGCATATAGGCATTTAAGCAGTGAAGAATATGCAAATATTCTAAATATCTATGAGAAGATTTTGACTTCAAAGGTGACGGAGAAGGATTTTAAAAGGCTCTATCTCCTGAGCAGGATACTTCCTAAAATGCACAAAAGGGCAGAGGCAATCGAGATATTGGGTCGTATGGTTGAACTTCGACCCCAGGATAGAGAAATTCGATTTGAGCTGGCAAATGAACTATATCACCAACAAAGATATATGGAGGCAGAAAGGCATTTTGCCATTCTTCTGGCTGAAAAAAGAGATATTGAAAAAGAAATACTTACTGCTGCAGCAAGGAATGTCTGGAAGGCAAAGTATCATGAAAGGGCAATCACACGTTATCAGAGATTACTCGAAAGGTATCCTGATTTCTGGGATGCCCGCACCGAATATGGTTGGCTGCTGATGGAAACAGGTAGGTCGGAGGAGGCACTAGCCGAATTTCAAGCCGTTGCTGAGGCTTGGCCTTCCAATTATAAGGCATTGTGTGATTTGACAGATGCATATATGACTACCCAGGATTTTGTCAGGGCCTCCAAGGCCTTGGAAGACATTCTTAAATTGAGGCCTAAAGATATGGATATTATGAGGCGGTTGGCAGAGGTGTATCTCTGGCAAAAGGATTACTCAAGGGCGCTAGTGCTTTTAAAAGAGTTATCGGCACTTAATCCAAGAGACAAACAAATCAAGAAAGACCTGGCGAAGACATTAAGATGGAATAAGGACTATAACCAATCTAAGTCTGTCTATGGGGAATTATTAGAGTATGAACCGGCTAATATAGCACTTCACAGAGAATATCTCTCCCTGTTGGAAGAAACTCGCTCCTGGGATGACGCCATTAAAGAGGCTAACAGGTTTCTTAAACTCTACCCGGAAAATATAAAGACCCTCCACAGCCTAGCAGGCGCATACATGGCTAAAGGAGATTTTGCCCTAGCTGAAGGGGCTCTCAGAAAGCTTTGCAAGATTAGGCCACATGATTTTGGGGCAAAAATTAGGCTTGCAAAGGTCTTGACCTGGCAAAGAAAATACAAGTTTGCTAGCAAGATTTATGAGGAGCTATTGGTAGTAAATCCTGAAAGTTATACCACCAGAGAAAAGCTTGTGGATGTCTTGAGATGGAGTGGTGAATATCAAAAGGCCGTTTTTCACTGCAAAGAATTAATCAAGAGGAAACCTGAAGATAAGGGTCTGCAGGAAAAATATTTGGCACTTTTATATGAAGGCCATATGTTCCAACCATTCATTGAAGATGCCAAGGCCTATCTTCAGAACAATCCTGAGCAGCTAGAGATTAGAAAGTGGCTGGCAGATGTGTACATCATGGATGGCAAATTTAAAAAAGCTACTAGTGAATTACAAAGAGTCCTCTCCCTAGACCCTAAAGATATTGAGACCCAAAGGAGATTGGCAGAGGTCTTGATGTGGGATAAACAGTATGCACATGCTATTGAGGTATATGAAGTCTTATTAGAAAGAGAGCCTACAAATCCTTTATATTTAATGGGAATAGGAGAGGCTCTAACTTACAATCAAGACCATAGCAAGGCTATTGCATATTTGGAAAAGTTATTAAAACTCAAAGATAGTTACTATGGACGCATCCTCTATGCAAAAAATCTGCTGGCTATCAGGAAATTGAAACAAGCTGAGATAGTATTAAGGCATCTCATAAGCCAAAATCCTAAAGATGTGGCATGTAGATTACTTTTTGCAAGGCTCCTCCTATACCAAATGCGATATATGGAGGCTAAAGAGGCATACCTTAGCATCCTTAAGGAAACCCCAAATTATGAAGCAAGGCTTGGTATGGCAGATGTTTATACCGCTATCGTACAATATGAACAATCTACCAAGATTCTTAAAGAACTTCTTAATGAGTATCCCAACCAACCTGAGGTTCATTCTAGAATTATTATTAACCTTGGTTTACAAAAGATGTTTGTGGAGGCATATACACAACTGAATGGTATGTTAGACACCTTCCCCCATTCGACCCTACCACAATTGACTGAAGCAGAGCTCTTAAATTTAAGTGGAAGTTACTTTGAAGCTGAAACAAGGTTTAAATCTTTAGTTAACAGGCCAGGGATGAGCTACAGAATGAATATAGGATTAGCTGAAGCCTTAAAAGGCCAACAAGACTATGCTAAAGCAACCTCTGTGTATGAATCTGGCTAAAGGATTTTCCAGAAGACGTAAAGGCAAAATTGGATTATGTAGAAATGCTATGTATCCAGAGAAAGCTAGATTTAGCACATGAGGTGTTAAGAGGCACATTAAAGGAATATCCTAATAATTATTATGGACAGTATCTACTCTTTAGAATATATAAATTAAAACATGAAGAACACATAGCAGCATCCACTTTCAGACAACTTATTCAGGATAGAGACTTATGGGAAGCAAAACTAATCCAAGAGCTCTTAATGAAAGATAAGCAATATGACGAGATTATCCATATCTCAGAGAATTTTCTTCAAAAAGACCTATATGATGAGAGATTCCTCCAAAATTACCTTCAAGCACTATTAAGAACGGCAGGGTTTCAGGAAAGCGAAAGGGCCATCTCCACATTGCTTCATAATAAGCCTGGCAATCCGCTACTCACTATATCCCTGGCTAAAATATACCAGCAGAAGGGGGATGAAAGGAAGGCCTTAGACCTACTTAAAGTGCTCACAACAATTACCTTAGAACAGGCAGAGATGTTATATAGGTTGAAGGAGTATGAGTCTTCTTTAAATGTATATAGGCAACTCTTGAATGAGGATCCTAACAATATATCTGCTGTAGTGGGCGTGATCAAAAATCTTTGTGTACTCCATGGAACAGAATATGCCCAAAAGGCTCTAGATTCATTAATAGCCTCTTGGCCTTACGGAGCAAAGCTTGCGATGTGTATGTACTTAAGCAATGTAGAGAGGGAAACAGACGGTTTGGTAGAAATTGCTTTGAGAAGCTTTCAAGAGTTGATGGAGATACGCCCAGAGGGCATCGATATCCGAGTAGCTTCCGCCAGACTCCTCGCCAATTATGCCAGATATAGGGAGGCAATCGGTGAGCTTGAGTCTGTCCAAAGGGAACTGCCCACAAATCCACTGGTAAAACTGCGGTTAGCCAGGCTTTATAGCTGGAATAAGGACTATGAAAAGGCAATAACTACTTATGAAAACTACCTTACACTTAAGCCTTATGATCTAGGGGTTTGGAGGGAGAAGGCAAGGGTCTATGGATGGGCCAGAAATTATGAAGATGCAAGTGCTGAATACCAAAAAATAGTGAAAATGTTCCCAAATAACCCTAAGGTCTATTTAGAAAAATATGCCAAGGAGGCGTATTGGAAACGCAACTATAGCCAAGCAGGGAAATACTACCAGGAACTTATAAGTAAGGAACCAGAAAATGGAGAGGCGCTTTTCGAGCTAGGTCAGGTGTATTGTCATAAACAACGCTACCATGATGCCTTTGATACTTACAGAAGACTGCTTTCTATCATGCCCAGTCACCAGCAAGCCCCTCTTGCATTGAAGCTGAGTGAACTTTGTAGCCGTCCCAAATTTACACTACGCTATGATTATGCGGATCAGGAAGGCTATGAGGCTCTGCAGATCAGATATCATGACATCTTAGCAGAAGGTAAATTTATCCTTCCAAACGATATGTCATGGAAATTTGGCTTTAAACGTACATTTTTTGATTTTGATCCGGTAGGTTCCTTAAGGTTTCGCAATTTTGACAGTAATAGTTATTACCTGAGATTTGGCTATCCTTGGGCACTCCCTTTAGAGTTTAGCGGTTTCCTCTACAATACTCACTACCAAAAGATAGACCGTGACAGTCTAAATTTTGGAGTAGATACTTCTTATGATCTCAAAAACATTGTCCGTATCAAATTAGGCTATGAGAGAAAGGATATATGGGAAAACGCTGGGACATTGGCATCCAATATCTACGCGGACAAGGTGTTTCTCACCCTTCAAAGAGACTTAACCAGAGCATTAAATATTAAACTTGGTGGTTCTTATTCCCGTTATCGTGATGACAATAATAAAATGGAGGGAGAGCTTGCTGCTTCTTATGAAATTCTACCCTACCCTCATATATTGAAGCTCGCCTATAAAGTTGAATCCTTTAGTTTTAGTAAAAAAAGCATATTATTGGACTCCTTACTTAGCCACCCGGAAGACTACTCAGATATCTTGGAACCAGATTACTCATATGTAGGGCTTTCAGAGAAATATCTGTACTTTTCACCTCCACACTACACGCAAAATACCTTGGCACTTGAATGGCGGCATTATCTGGAAAAGGAGCCTCTTTATAAGGATAAAAAGAAATTCTATGCTCTCTCATATGGAGTTTCTCTGGATTCTAAGAGAATACTCTTTCATAATTGTCGGGCCGATCTTTCTTATACAATCGGTCAGCGAATATACATGGATGGCCTGGCCCAGTTGATACGGTCTAGAGTCTACGATGAGGACAGATTTATGTTTTCTTTGGGGTATATTTTCTAAAGAGATGACAGGGTTTCAAGGCAAATATGGCATAGTTCTCTTAATGGTAGTCCTTCTTGTTTTGCTTATACTTTCCTGTGCCAGGAGGAAGGAAATGTATCCCAGCCTCGATAAGATTATAACCAATGCCTGGAAGGGATATAAGATCTTATTCATCAACGAAAATGGTCGGGTTATTCGCCCATCAAATAATTATGATACTGTTTCGGAAGGACAAGCATATGCCATGCTTATGGCCGTGTGGATGGATGACAGGGAGACCTTTGAGAGGATTTATAAATGGGCAGAAGGACACCTCTCTCGTAAGGAAAGATTTGGGGATAATCTGCTTGCCTGGCATTGGGATGTGAAAAAAGGCATTTTGGATTGGAATAGTGCTTCGGATGCTGACCAAGATTATGCTTTAGCCCTTATCTTGGCATATGAAAACTGGGGTAACAGGGACTATTTTGAAAAGGCCAAGTCGGTCCTTAATGATATTCTCCGTCTAGAAACAGCTGTAGCCTCTGATAAAATGAGATATTTGCTTCCGGGCACTTGGGGAGATATAAATGGCACATATGTGATTAATCCCTCGTATTTCTCACC